>NZ_JBFUBU010000029.1:0-93082 GCF_056405595.1 Polaromonas sp. P1_G1 | reverse complement strand
CAGCAGCACCACGCCGGCCTTGTGCAAACGGGCGGCGCGCAGCATGTTGTCGAGCAGCTTGCCGGCCTCGCCCTCAAACGGATTGAAAGGTTCACGCTGGAGCGCGGCCGCCGGCGTTTCCGCCAGCACCAGCCAGCGCGCGCCCTGGTCATGGGCGGCGTCGGCGTACAGCGCCTGCGCGGCACCCATGCTCCAGGCGCCGGCGGTGTTCGCCGTGGCGGCTTCGCGCGCCTCGGCTGACGGCGCGGCCACCACCGGTGGGCGGGGAGGCGGGGTGCGCACAGGCGGCGGGGCTTCACGCACGGCGGGAGCCGGCGCCGGCCTGGTTTCCTGCGGGGCAAGCGCCACCTCCACCACTGCCTCGGCAGCAGGAGGTTCCGACACCGGCAACCAGACGCGCACGCCCATCTCGCGCAGCATGGCGCGATGGCGTTTGTCGAGGTCCAGGCTCATAGGGCCAGGCTCATGACGACGGCGTCTTCGCGCGCCGATGCGCCGTTCGGGTAGWAATTGCGGCGCGTGCCGACGTGGCGGAAGCCGTAGCGCTCGTAGATCGCCTTGGCGCGCACATTGCTCACGCGCACCTCCAGCCACAGCCATTGCGCGCCCTGCGCGCGCGACCAGATGGCCAGCGCATCGAGCATGATGCGGGCCCAGCCCTGGCGCTGGTGCTGGGGCGCGACGGTGATGTTGAGCAGGTGCACCTCGTCCACGCCCTTCATGGCCACGAAGTAGCCCAGCAGTTCGGCATCGGGCGGGTTGCCGCCGGTGAGCAGTTGCGCCTGGTAGCCGGCATTGAGCGAGTCGGTGAAGTTGCCTTGGGTCCAGGGATGGTCGTAAGCGCCCTGTTCCACGCGCACCACCGCGTCCAGCCATGCGGGTGTCATGGCTTCGAACTGGGCTTCGAGTGGCTTGAGGATGGCGTTCATGCTGAAGGGGGCTGTGCGGCGAGTTTGGCGGCCTTGACCCGCTCGCGCTCTTCGGTGGTGAGCGCTACTTTATCGCGAACGTAGAGCGGCAGGGCGAGGTCGGCGCTGACACACTGCCCGGCGGCGGCCAGCACGGGGGCCAGGCGCAGCAGGGCGGTGGCCGTGGGCAGGGCCTCGGCCTGCACCGGCAAGCCGGCCGGCAGGCGATCCGCGTAGACCGAAAACACATTGCCGGCGAGCAGGTCGACGGCGGCATCGGGCACAAAATCCTCGGGCCGGACCAGTTCGCATTCGCCCAGCGCGCGGCACTGCCCGCCGCTGAATTCAAAGCGCTGGACATACATCTCGTCCATGCGCGCATCCAGCAGCGCCGTGATGCCGAACGGCCGTTCGGCGGCCGGCGCACCGGCCTGCTGAAAGCGCGCTTCCTCGGCCACGGCCATCAGCGTGTCTATGGGCAGCACCGGCATGCCCGCGCCGTCCCGTGCACCCAGCGCCAGGCCCTGCGCCACGGCGCAGGCGGTGCGCAGGCCGGTGAAGGAGCCCGGCCCGCGCCCGAAGGCGATGGCATCCAGCTCGCCGAGTGCCAGCCCGGCCTCGGCCAGCAACGCGAGAATGGCCGGGATCAGCGTGGTCGAGGCCTGCGCGCCGCCGGGGCCGCTGTGCTGCCAGCTGCGCACGCCGTCGGTCACCGCCACCGACATGCGGTCGGTGCTGGTGTCAAAGGCGAGGAATTTGAGGAATTGCGGCATTCGGTCGGAGCGGGTCTACCAGGGGCCGGCAGCGCTTGAATCAAGGACTACCGGGCATATGCACCCGATTATCCCCGCCAATGGCCGGTGGGCTGCCGCGATAATCCTCGCATGACCCAAGACCCGCCGCGCCCGCGCACGCCGCACCCTGTTGCGCTGCGCCTGCTGGCCGCCGCGCTGATCGCCGCCCTGCCCTTCGTCCCCCGCGCCGCCCTGGCGCAAGCCCCGCGCCTGCCCGCCCCGGTTGAAAAAGCCCTGGCGCGCGCCAAGGTGCCGCGCGACGCGGTGTCCATGCTGGTGGTCGAAGCGGCCAGCGGCAAGCCGGTGCCGCGCCTGAGCTGGCGCCCCGATGCGCCCATGAACCCGGCCTCGGTCATGAAGCTGGTGACSACCTATTCAACGCTGGACGCGCTGGGCCGCGACTTCACCTGGAAAACCACGGTGCTGCTGGACGGCAGCCTCTCGGGCGGCCTCCTCAACGGCAACATGGTGGTGCGCGGCGGCGGCGACCCCAAGCTGGTGGTCGAGCGCCTGCAGGCCCTGCTGGCCGAAGTGCAGGCCGGCGGCGCGCGGGCGATACGCGGTGACATCGTGCTGGACCGCAGCGCCTTCAGCGTGCCCGCCGTCGACCCCGGCGAATTCGACGGCGAACCGCTGCGCCCCTACAACGCGCGGCCCGATGCCTTGTTGATCAATTTCAAGACCCTGGTGATGACCTTCACGCCGGACATCCCGAACAAGCGCGCGCTGGTGCGCTACGAGCCGCCGCTGGCGGGCGTGGAAGTGGCCGGCAGCGTGCCAATGGTGCGCGTGGGCCGCTGCGGCGACTGGCGCAGCGAGCTGCGCGCCAGCGTCGAGAACCCCGCCACGATTGAATTCCTGGGCACCTACCCCTCGGCCTGCGGTGAAAAAATCTGGCCCAGCGCCTATGCCGACCCGGCCAGCTTCGCGGCGCGCGCCATTGAAGGCTCGTGGCGGCAGCTGGGCGGGCTGCTGACCGGCACGGTGCGCGACGCCACACCCCCCGAACTGGCCATGCTGCGCAGCAGCGGGACGCTGTCGGGCCAGAAGGCGCCCGCGCGCTTTGACTATGCCTCGGCGCCGCTGGTGGAGATGGTGCGCGACGTCAACAAGTACTCGAACAACATCATGGCGCAGCACCTGTTCCTGACGCTGGGCCTGCATGCGAGCCTGGGCCAGCCCAAAAGCGGCACGCTGGAATCGGCGCATGCCGCGCTGGCCGCCTGGTGGCGCAAAACCCTGCCGGGCACCACACCCCCCGTGATGGACAACGGCTCGGGCCTGAGCCGCAGCGAACGCATCAGCGCGGCCGGCCTGACCGCACTGCTGCAGCACGCCGCCAGAAGCCCGCTGGCCACGGACCTGGCCGATTCGCTGCCCGTGGCCGGCGTGGACGGCACGCTACGCGAGCGCGGCAAAAGTGTCGCGGGACAGGCTTTTTTGAAGACCGGATCGCTGCGCGACGTGACCGCCATCGCCGGCTATGCCAACGGCAGCAGCGGCACGCGTTACATCATCGTGGGCATGGTCAACCACCCGAACGCCTCCGCCGCGCGGCCCGCGCTGGATGCGTTGCTGGAATGGACCGTGAAAGAGGTCGCGCGCTAGGCCCGAAGGCCAGAGTTATCCCTGCCGCCTGTGGACAAGTCTGTTGATGACGCCGGGGCTGGAAGACGAGAGCGCCATCTGGCGCGGCCTGCGTCACAATGCCTGAAATTTGGGCACTTTCCGCGCTTCCCGCAGTTTCTGTCTGTCTATACCGACAACCCACTGGAGCTCACGGCATGTCAAGCTTCGATGACCCCGGCTATTGCCTGGTCCTGACCACGGTTTCCACGGCGCAACAAGCCGAGGCTCTGGCCCGCCGGATCGTCGAGGCCGGGCTGGGCGCCTGCGTGCAGATCGAGGCCATCCGCAGCATCTACCGCTGGCAAGGGGCACTGTGTGATGAGCCGGAACAGCGCCTGTCCGTCAAGACGCGGCAGGCATGCTTCGAAGCGCTGGAGCGCTTTATCCGCGCGAACCACAGTTACGAGACGCCCGAAATCGTGCAGATCCCGATCACCGCGGGTTCAACTGCCTACCTGCAATGGATTGACGAAGGAAGCCAGGGCGGGCGGGATGAGCCGGAGCCCGACGCGCAATTCGCGTTGCCCTGAAAGCCGTTTTTAGGAACGCGCCTCGCGCAAAGATGCCGCCAGCAGCCCGAGGCCCAGCGCGCCCACGGCAACCGAAGCGATGCGGTTGGCCGCGACACGCGCGCCGGAATATGCGAGCCGCACGCGTTCACGCGAGAACAGATAAGCCAGCAGCATGTGCCAGCAAAGCGCGTTGGCAATGATCATGGCCACGGCTGCCGCTTGAAGGCTCGCGCTGGGCGCCGCCGGGAAAGACGCCGCGAACACGCTCCCGAAAAACAGCGCCGACTTGGGGTTGGTGATGTTGGTCAGGAAGCCCAACCGGAAGGCCGCCGCCGAGGACACCGCCGGGCCGCTGCTGTCCAGCGCCACGCCGCCGGAGCGCCAGAGCCGGCTCGCGACATAAAGCAGGTAAAGCCCACCGGCCACCTGCAGCGCCAGGCGCAGCCCCGGAAACACCTGGAACACCGCATTGACGCCCAGCACCGCGCACAGCGACCAGATGGCGGCCCCCGCCGTCACGCCCAGGGCCGCGAAGACCGCGCTGCGCGCGCGATCACTGGCGGCCAGCTGCGACACCAGCAGCACGTTGGCCCCGGGACTCATCATGGCCGCGACGTGGAGGAACCAGATGGTGACGAGAATGGAAAGCATGGTGCGTCCTGGAATGGTCGTTCTGCCAGAGCGTGTCCTGGGTCAAGGCGCAGGCGGAGGCAGGTCGCTTCTTTGCAGCAATATGGCTCGATGATCCATGGCCCGGACGGTCCAGCGCCCGCCGGTCCAGCTTGGCAGCTTTATCAGGGACTGGAAATCCTGCCAGTTGAGCAGCATATAGCGAACATCGTAATCTTTCACGAACTCCCTGAGCAGCGCGTCGTCGCGAAACAGGCGCGCATTCAGCAAGGTATAGGCACCTCCATAGGAGTCGATGCGTGAATCGATCGAGGGGCGAAGCCGCGGATAGGCCCGATAGACCAGTTCCGCTCCGAGGTCATAGGAATTGATGACGTTGCCCCTCATGTCGGGCGCATTCAACTTCTTGACCATGGCACTGGTGTAGCTGGGATTCATCGGTCCCCACGCCTGATGCGGAAAGGCGCCGAAGGCGTTGCCGAATTGGGAGGCCAAGCCCAGCACCAGGGCAGCCGCGGCGGTGCAAATCGCATAATCCCGGATCCGTGTCCCGGCGCCCCGATCCCCACTGGGCACCAGTGCGGAAAGCACAAATGCCGAGACCATGCCCACATACACCAGAAACCGGACTGTCGTGAGCGCCAGGATCAGGAACATCAGGAACATCAGCGCATCCACGGCACTGAGCTTGCGCCATTGAAACAACATCACCGCGCCGGTCACGACAGCACATCCAACCCCAATCCACACACCGGGCAGCCCTTGCCAACCTGCGGAAAAAGTCGGCAACCATTCATTGACCATCACCTTCGTATCGCTGTGGCCGAAATCCACCACAAACCGCAGGAGTTCCGGGCCGGCGGGGTTGACCAGGGTCGCGGCCAGGGCGGCAATGGCGAAGATTGCGAATGCTTTCGGAAGCTGTTTCTGGCGTAAATTCCCCGAGGCCGCCGCCCTGCGCCCATCCACCCACAGGCCCACCGCATAGATCGCCGCGATAATCGGCGCGAAGATAAAGGACCCGTGGGTATTGGCCCAAAGAACGACCACCAGCAAGGCGYCCATCCACGCCAGCACCTGCGGCTTCCGGCGGCACGCCTCCAGCAAAAGCCAATAGAACCCTAGAAGGAATAGCGAAACCAGTTCAGGGCGCAGGAAATGGCGCTGGTTTTCCACCCCAACAGCCAAAAACCCCAACAGCAGGGCGATCGGTAAGTTTTTGTCACTGCGTCGATAGGCAAGCCAGGCCATGAGGGCGAACAGCGCGAGTCCGGCGACGCCCATGACCAGGGGCAGCCCATCCTCGCCAACGAGATTGATAAGCCAGTAGAACATCAGCGACGGCAACCATTCGTGCGCGTTAAAACGCGCATCGCGTATTTCCGTAAAGGGAAACAAAATGGTTTTCGGGATGACGTGATCCCGGGCAATGATCTCCCCCACCTTTGCCTGCAGCCAGAAGTCATTGGACACCTGGGGCGCGACGCTGATGAAGGCCACCGCGGCGAAGATGACCACCAAGGCTGCCATGCGCCAGAATTTTGGCCACAGATCCGCTTGCGAAGCATTCGCGGTCACGATGCCCAAAGGGGGCTGCGAAGCTGGTTGTTTCAAGATACCGACTTTCTATGATTGTTCAGGCAAACTTGAATCGTCTCAGCTCGCGGCAGCGCGACCCAGCCGGTCGCGCACGCCGTCCCATTCAGCATCCGGCGGCGGATTCTCCACCCAGATCAGCTTGACGCCTTTGGCGTCGAAATCGCGCAGCACGGCGAACAGCTGCTGGGCAGTGGCCAGCGCGTCGTCGGGCATGCGGCGGTACAGCACCTGCTCGGACTTGATGCGCACGATGCTGCGGGCATAGACCGCGATGTGGGCGGCTTCGGCGCCCAGCAAATCGAGTGCGGTCTGGATCGGCCCGGCGTCCATCAGGCGCAGCTTGGCGTCAGGGGCGTAATGCGCCTCCAGCGTGCCGGAGGCGCGCGGCGCATCGCCAACCAGGCCCAGGGCCTCGTGCTCGAACTCGTCCTTGCCCAGCACGGCTTCGCCGCAGGCAGCCTCAAGCTGCGCGCGCGTGAGCACGCCCGGACGCAACAACACGGGCCGGCCGCGCGTGCAGTCGACGATGCTGGACTCGATGCCGACGTCGCAGGGCCCGCCGTCCAGCACCAGCAGGCTGTCGCCGAATTCCTGCTGCACATGCTGCGCGGTGGTGGGGCTGACGCGGCCGAAACGGTTGGCGCTGGGGCCGGCGACGCCGGTGTTGCAGGCCTTGAGGAAAGCCAGCGCGACCGGGTGCGAGGGGCAGCGCAGGCCGATGGAATCCTGGCCGCCGGCCGCGGCGGCGGCCACGCCGGGCTTGCGCGGCAGGATCACGGTGAGCGGCCCGGGCCAGAATGCCTTGATCAGCTTCGCGGCAAACGGCGGCACGCCGGTGGCGTAATCATTCACTTGCGCGGCGTCGGCCACATGCACGATGAGCGGGTGGTCGGCGGGCCGGCCCTTGGCCGCAAAAATCCCGGCGACGGCGGCGTCGCTGGACGCGTCGGCGCCCAGGCCGTACACCGTTTCGGTCGGGAAGCCGACAAGCTCTCCGGCCTGGATGCGGCGGGCGGCCTCAGCAATGGCCTGCGTATCGGTGCCGGACAAAATCATTGGCGTCGATCAGATGTCTTCAAGGCCGGGCAGCCCCAGGATGGCGGCCGCCTGGCGCGCCGTGGCCTTGACGGAGGCGACGTCGGCGCCGGTGATGTTGAGGTGGCCCATCTTGCGGCCGGCGCGCGCTTCGGTTTTACCGTAAAGGTGCAGGTGTGTGCCGGGCAGGGCCAGCACGGCCTGCCAGTCGGGCGTGCGGGCCTGGCCTTGCGCGTCCAGCCACACGTCGCCCAGCAGGTTGAGCATGATGGACGGCGAATGCTGGCGCGGCTGTGGCAGCGGCAGGCCGGCCATGGCGTGCACCTGCAGGTCGAACTGCGAGACGTCGCAGGCGTCCATTGTGTAGTGGCCGCTGTTGTGCGGGCGCGGCGCCATTTCATTGACGACCAGCGCGCCGTCGGCACTGCCGTCGTCGACCAGGAAAAACTCGACGCAGAGCACGCCGACGTAGCCGACATGGTGGGCGATGGTGTGGGTGGCCGCCAGCGCGCGTTGCGCCAGGGCCGCGGGCATATTGCCTTCATAGGCCTGGGTGACGGCCAGGATGCCGTCGACGTGCACATTGCGCTGGGGTGCGAAGCCCACGACGCGGCCGTCCCAGCCACGCGCCACGATGACCGAGCACTCGGCCTTGAGCGGCAGCATTTTTTCGAGCACGCAAGAAGCCTGATTCAGGCCGGCCCAGGCGGCGGCGAGTTCGGCCGCATTTTTGACGCGGACCTGGCCCTTGCCGTCGTAGCCCATGCGCGCGGTTTTCAGGATGCCGGGCAGCAGGTCCGCGGGAACGGCTTCGAGTTGCGCCTGCGTTTCGATGACCGCATAAGGCGCGCAACTGACGCCGGCCAGCACCCCGGATTCGGCGGCGCTGGCGGTGAAGTGCGATTTTTCCTCGATGCGGTTCTGCGCAATGGCGACGGCGGCGGCGCCCGGCGCCACGGGGCGGCTGGCGGCCAGCGCCTGCAACGCGGCGGCGGGCACGTTTTCAAATTCGGTGGTGATGGCGGCGCACAGCGCGGCCAGTTGCTGGAGCCCATGCTCATCGCCGTAGCCCGTCTGGATGTGGTGGTGGCTCACCAGGCCGGCCGGGCTTTGCGCGTCGGGGTCCAGCACCGCGGTGAAGTAACCCATGCGCTGAGCGGCGTGCACAAACATGCGGCCCAGCTGGCCGCCGCCCATCACGCCCAGCGTGGCAGGCTGGCCGGAAGCGGAAACGGTGCCGGGGAAAACGGGGAGGCCGGAAGGAAGGCTCATGCGGGCGGCAGGGTCATGGCATGCGCGGCGGCGGTCTGCTCGGCGCGGAAGGCCTGCAGCTTGGCGGCCAGCGCCTTGTCGTGCAGGGCCAGCACGGCGACGGCGAATAAGGCCGCGTTGGCCGCGCCGGCGTTGCCGATGGCGAAAGTCGCGACGGGAATGCCTTTGGGCATTTGCACGATGCTATGCAGCGAATCGACGCCCTGCAGGTGCTTGCTGGCCACCGGCACACCCAGTACCGGCAGGGCCGTCTTGGCGGCCAGCATTCCGGGCAGGTGGGCGGCACCGCCGGCGCCGGCGATGATGGCCTGCAGGCCGCGGCCCTGAGCGGCTTCGGCATAGGCGAAGAGCTCGTCGGGCATGCGGTGGGCCGACACCACGCGGGCTTCATGCGCCACACCGAACTGGCTGAGGATCTGCACCGCGTGCTGCATGGTCTCCCAGTCGCTGCTGGAGCCCATCACCACGCCAACCAGGGGGGCGGCCGTATTGTTTGTCGTCGTCATTGGGACCTTCTGGGTCTTGGGGGTTTGCAGGCCGTTCGCCCGTAACCCCTGATTTTAAGGGGCAGGCGGGCGGGCGGCGGCAAACGGGGCTGCATGCTATCGTTTGGGCCTGCTCCCGGGCCATGCCAGCCGCGCCGCGGCGGTTGAAACCCCTTATTCCAGCCCCATTTTTCACTGAATCATGATAGACGTCACCATTGCCAATTTCGAAGCGGAAGTCGTAGCCGCCTCCATGACCACCCCCGTGCTGATCGACTTCTGGGCGCCGTGGTGCGGCCCTTGCAAGTCGCTGGGCCCGATTCTGGAAAAAGTGGAAGTGGAATACGCCGGGCGTTTCAAGCTCGTGAAGATAGATTCCGACCAGGAGCAGCAGCTGGGCGCGGCCTTCGGCATCCGCAGCATCCCGACCTGCATCCTGATGATGAACGGCCAGCCGGTGGACGGCTTTGCCGGCGCCCTGCCCGAGGGCAAGGTCAAGGAATTCCTCGACAAGCACCTGCCGCCGGCGGACGAACTGGCCGGGGAGCAGGAACTGGCGCTCGAAGAAGAAAGCACCGATCCTGCCGCCGTACTCGAAAAATTGCAGCACGCGATGGCCGCCAACCCGGCCGACGACAACGCACGCTTCGACTACGTGAAGCTGCTGCTGCAGATGGGCCGCGAGGACGACGCCAAGGTGGCGTTTGCACCGGTGATCGCGCAAACCACGGTGGTGCGGCGTTTTGACTCGCTCAAGCGCTGGATGGATGCGATGGACTTTGCCGCCACCCAGGGCGTGGGCGCCGCGGCAGGCCTGGACGCCAGGATCGCCGCCAACAAACGCGACTTCGAAGCGCGTTTTGACAGGGCCCGCGGGCTGATGGCGCAGCAGCGCTGGACCGACGCGCTCGACGAGCTGCTGGATATCCTGATGCGCGACAAGGCCTGGAACGAGGACCTCGCGCGCAAGACCTATATCGCCGTCCTTGACGTCATGGAAGCGCCCAAACCCAAGGTCGCCGACGGGCAGATTCCGCCCGAAGACCCGACCGTGGCCACCTATCGCCGTCGCCTCAGCAGCGTCATCCTGAGCTAAGTCCCGCTCAAGAGCCGAAAAACCAGCGGGTCAGGGCGAAGGCAAAACCAAACAGCGCCGCGTAGCCGGCTACTTCAACGCTGAACTCGCGGCGCGACTCGCGCCAGGCGCGCAGCCTTTCGACCAGCAGGCCCGCCACCAAGGGCGCCAGCACCAGGTTGAGGATCTGCAGCCAGTGCAGGCGTATCGCCAAGTGGGGCACGACCAGCACTGTCAGCACGCCGGCGGCAATGCCGGTCATGACGGACCAGGCGGCCTCCTGCGTCGCCGTCAGCTCATGGTCGCGGCCGCGCAGCTTGTACCAGACGGTCTTGAAAACACCGCCGAACATCTCGCCAAAGAGCTGCAGAAACAGCTCGCCGAAAAACTCGAACAGCAGTTCCAGCAGGAATTCCATCGCGGCGCCGGGCGGGACCTGCTCTTCAGGCCGTCAATCGCGTCAGCGCTTCCTGGTACTTGGCGGCGGTTTTGGCGACCACGTCGGCTGGCAGGTGCGGCGAGGGCGGTGTCTTGTCCCAGGGCTTGCCATTGATGCGCACGGCTTCCAGCCAGTCGCGAACAAACTGCTTGTCGTAGCTGGGCGGGTTCTGACCGGCCGCGTAGGCGGCTTCATAGCCTTCGATGGGCCAGTAGCGGGAGGAATCGGGCGTCAGCACCTCGTCCATCAGCGTCAGCGTGCCGTCCTCGTCGAGGCCGAATTCGAATTTGGTGTCGGCAATGATGATGCCCTTGGTCAGCGCGAAGGCAGCGGCGGTGCTGTAGATCTCTATGCTGATTTTTTTGATCCGCGCGGCAAGCTCGGGGCCGACCACCTTGACCACCTGCTCGTAGCTGATGTTCTCGTCATGCTCGCCGGCTTCGGCCTTGGCGGCCGGCGTGAAGATGGGCTCGGGCAGCTTGCCGGCGTTCTTCAGGCCCGCGGGCAGGGGCACGCCGCAGACCGCTTGGCTCTCCTGGTATTCCTTCCAGCCGCTACCGGCCAGGTAGCCGCGCACCACGGCCTCGACCGGAATCGGCTTGAGGCGCTTGACCAGCATGGAGCGGTTCACCACCTGCGGGACTTCGGCCGGCGTGACCACGCTTTCGGGCGATTCGCCGGTCAGGTGGTTGGGGCAGATGTGGCCCAGCTTGYCGAACCAGAACAGCGCCATCTGCGTGAGCAGCGCGCCCTTGCCGGGAATCGGCTCCCCCAGGATGACGTCGAAGGCGCTGAGCCGGTCGCTGGCCACCATCAGCAGCCTGTCCTTGCCCACGGCATAGTTATCGCGCACCTTGCCGCGCGCGAGCAGGGGCAGGGAAGTCAGGGCGGAGGTGTGGAGTGCTTGGGTCATGGTGGGAGGCATGGGAGAGGGGTCAAAGTAAAAAGCCCGCGACTCGCAAGAGTCCGCGGGCTTTGAATTATCGCCAATCCGCGCGGGCGGTTGGCGGGTTTATTCACGCCGTCTTAATGGACGACCTGGGCCAATTCACCCTTGGCGTATTTGGCGGCCACGACCTGCAGGGTGTCGCCCTTGATCTTGGCGCCCTGGCCTTCGCAGCCGAACTGGATGTAGCGCTGCTTGCAGACCTGCTTGGCGGCTTCGCGCGCGGGCTTGAGCCATTCGCGGGCGTCGAATTTTTCGGGGTTCTCGGCCAGGAACTTGCGCACCGCGGCGGTCATGGCCAGGCGGATGTCGGTGTCGATGTTGATCTTGCGCACACCGTGCTTGATGGCTTCCTGGATTTCCTCGACCGGCACGCCGTAGGTTTCCTTCATGTTGCCGCCGTACTGGCGGATCTGGGCCAGCAGCTCCTGCGGCACCGACGAGGAGCCATGCATCACCAGGTGGGTGCTCGGAATGCGTTTATGGATTTCCTTGATGCGGTCGATGGCCAGGATGTCGCCGGTGGGCTTGCGGGTGAATTTGTAGGCGCCGTGGCTGGTGCCGATGGCAATGGCCAGCGCGTCGATCTGCGTGCGCTTGACGAAGTCGGCGGCCTGCTCAGGGTCGGTCAGCAGCTGCTCACGCGTCATGGTCGCATCGGTGCCGTGGCCGTCTTCCTTGTCGCCCTTCATGGTTTCCAGGGAACCGAGGCAGCCGAGTTCGCCTTCCACGGTGACGCCGTATTTGTGGGCCAGCTGCGAGACCTTTTTTGTCACTTCGACGTTGTAGTCGTAGCTGGCGATGGTCTTGCCGTCGGCTTCCAGCGAGCCGTCCATCATCACCGACGAAAAACCGAGGTCGATGGCGCCCTGGCAGACGTCGGGGTTCTGGCCGTGGTCCTGGTGCATGACCAGAGGGATGTTGGGGTACATCTCGATGGCCGCCTGGATCAGGTGCTTGATGAAGGGCTCACCGGCATATTTGCGCGCGCCGGCGCTGGCCTGCAGGATCACCGGTGCGCCGGTTTCCTTGGCCGCTTCCATGACGGCTTGCACCTGCTCGAGGTTGTTGACGTTAAAAGCCGGAATGCCGTAGCCATTGACTGCCGCATGGTCCAGCAGCTCGCGCATCGAAACGAGTGCCATGATCAGAATCCCCAGAAAGTTAAAAACGCTGCCGAAAAGGCGGGTTCCCGGCGGAATGGCCGCACAGCACAAGGGCTGCCTGATGGGCCGTAACCGCGAAGTAACCAGAGCCTTGATTCTAACGGCTGCGAAAGATGGGGTTATTGGTCGGACTTGGGCAAAGATACCTGCAGTAACCGCATGTAAAACGCGGGACTCTTAAATCAGCAGGGCCGCAAAACTGGGGTGGGTATTCGACCAGCATGAGCCGTGGAACCGGCTTTGCCGGGCCACAGGCGGGCGGCCCCTCGGGGGCAGGGAGCTACACGAAGTGAGCGACCGTGGGGGCCATATTTTTAGGCCACTCTGCAAATCTTGAGCATATTGGTGCCGCCCGGCGCGCCCATGGGCTCACCGCAGGTGATGGCGTACACGTCGCCGCTTTGCACGATGTTGCGGCGCAAGAGGTGGCCTTCGGCCTGTTCGAGCGCGGTGTCGCGGTCGGCGCTGGTGTCCATCAGCAGGGGGCGCACATTGCGGTACAGCGCCATCTTGCGTTGCGTCGCCAGGCGCGGCGTGAGCGCGTAGATCGGCACGCGGATGTCGTGGCGGCTCATCCACAGGGGGGTGGAGCCGCTGTCGGTCAGCGCGACGATGGCCTTGGCGCCCAGGTGATGCGCGGTGAACAGCGCGCCCATGGCAATGGATTGGTCGATGCGGCTGAAGGTCTTGCCGGAGAAATCGCCTTCGAGTTCCTTGTATTCGGCTTTTTCAGCTTCCTCGCAGATCTTGGCCATTTCCTCGACGGTCTCCAGCGGGTACTTGCCGGCGGCGGTTTCGGCGCTCAGCATCACCGCGTCGGTGCCGTCCAGCACCGCGTTGGCGACGTCGCTGACCTCGGCGCGCGTGGGCACCGGGTTGACGATCATGGACTCCATCATCTGCGTGGCCGTGATGACGACCTTGTCGCCGGCGCGCGCCATCTTGATCATGCGTTTTTGCAACGCCGGCACGGCCGCGTTGCCGACTTCCACGGCCAGGTCGCCGCGGGCCACCATGATGCCGTCGCTGACGCGCAGGATTTCTTCAAGCTTGGGAATGGCTTCGGCGCGCTCGATCTTGGCGATCAGGCCGGGTTTGTGTTTGTAAGGCGCGGCGGCCACGTTACACAGCTGGCGCGCCATTTCCATGTCGGTAGCGTTTTTGGGGAAACTCACGGCGACGTAGTCGGCCTGGAAACTCATGGCCGTCTTGATGTCTTCCATGTCCTTGGCCGTGAGCGCCGGGGCTGTCAGGCCGCCGCCCTGCTTGTTGATGCCCTTGTTGTTGGACAGCTCGCCGCCCAGCTTGACGGTGGTGTGCACTTCTTCGCCGCGCACCACGTCGACGGTGAGCACGATCAGGCCGTCGTTGAGCAGCAGCACGTCGCCGGCTTTGACGTCGCGCGGCAGTTCCTTGTAGTCCAGGCCGACACCCCTCAGGTCGCCGGGCTCGGTGCGGGAGGCGTCGAGCACAAATTTCTCGCCGGGCTCCAGTTGGACCTTGCCTTCGGCGAACTTGCCGACGCGGATCTTGGGGCCCTGCAGGTCGGCCATGATGGCGACTTCGCGGCCGGCGCGCTGAGCGGCTTCGCGCACCAGCTTGGCCCGGTCTACATGGTCCTGGGCGGTGCCGTGGCTGAAGTTGAGGCGCACCACGTTGACGCCGGCGCGGATCATTTTCTCCAGCAGTGCGGGGTCGCTGGAGGCGGGTCCGAGGGTGGCAACGATCTTGGTGGCGCGACGCGGCATAGGGAATGTCTCCATGTAATTTAGTTTCTGATTTTCACACGGAAACAGTTACGGAGGCGTTACCAATTTGGCCGCCGGGGCCATTACAGCCCCTTGTCGCAGATGGCGAAAGCGCTCAGCCTGCGGCGCGTTTCTGCAGAATCTCAAAGGCCGGCAGCGTCTTGCCTTCCAGCACTTCGAGGAAAGCGCCGCCGCCGGTGGAGATGTAACCCACCTGCTTTTCAATGCCGTACTTGGCGATCGCGGCCAGCGTGTCGCCACCGCCGGCAATCGAGAACGCGCTGCTTTCGGCGATGGCGCGCGCAATGCCTTCGGTGCCTTTGGCGAAGGCGTCGAACTCGAACACGCCGACCGGGCCGTTCCAGACAATAGTGCCGGCGGCCTTCAACTGCGCCGCGAGCCGGGCTGTGGTTTGCGGGCCGATGTCGAGGATCAGGTCGTCGTCGTCCACCTCGGTCGCGGCCTTGACAGTGGCCGGCGCGTCGGCGGCAAAGGCCTTGGCGGTGACCACGTCGGTCGGGATGGGCACTTCGGCGCCGCGCGCCTTCATGGCTTCGATCACGGCCTTGGCYTSRKCCAGCARRTCGGSTTCGGCCAGGCTYTTGCCWATCTTCAGGCCGGCGGCCAGCATGAAGGTGTTGGCRATGCCGCCGCCTACGATGAGCTGGTCGACATTGGCGGCCAGCGACTTGAGGATGGTGAGCTTGGTGGAGACCTTGCTGCCGGCCACGATGGCGACCAGCGGCCTGCGCGGGCTGGACAGCGCCTTGGAGATCGCGTCCATTTCAGCCGCCAGCAGCGGGCCGGCGCTGGCTATGGGCGCGTACTGCGCGATGCCGTAGGTGGAGGCTTCGGCGCGGTGCGCGGTGCCGAAGGCGTCGTGCACAAAAATATCGCAGAGCGCTGCCATCTTGCGCGCCAGCTCTTCGCTGTTTTTCTTCTCGCCCTTGTTGAGGCGGCAGTTCTCAAGCAACACCAGCTGGCCGGGTTTGACGTCCACGCCATCCACCCAGTTGGACACCACGGGCACTTCGCGTTTCATGAGTTCACCCAGGCGCTTGCCCACAGGTGCCAGCGAGTCGGCCGGCTTGAATTCACCCTCCACAGGCCGCCCGAGGTGGGAGGTCACCATCACCGCAGCGCCGGCRTCCAGCGCCATCTGGATGCAGGGGATGGAAGCGCGCACGCGCGTGTCTTCGGTGATGTTGCCCGCATCACCCTGCGGCACGTTGAGGTCGGCACGGATGAATACGCGCTTGCCGGCAACTTTGCCGCTGGCGCACAGGTCAGAAAAACGGATGAAATTCATGGAAACGGCTCGCAAGGGAAGTGGATTTTCAGGCCGGCGCCGGCCTGAGCTGACGCAATTGTAGGCGGGCGTTTTCCCCGTAAACCCGGCCGCGAGGCACCTTTGCGTTTGCTTACCTACCAGCCGAGGGCTATGTGCAGCGGCAGGTAGACCGCCATGCCGGCCAGGATGGTGCCCAGCACGCCGTGGCGCCAGTAGTACCAGGCCGTACCCGCGACGACAGCAAAAAGGCGGGCGTCCTTCCAGGTGGCGATCAGGTGGCCCTGAGTCATCACCATTTCCGGCACGATGACCGCCGCCAGCGCGGCGATAGGCGCATAGTGCAGGCCGCGCTGGGCCCAGGCCGGCAGGGTCCAAGGTTTGTCCGAGAGGAAAAAGAAACAGCGCGTGAGGACGGTGATCGCCGTCATGCCGAGGATGGTGGCCACGGTCCAGAGGTCGGTCTGGTTCATGCTGCGTCTCCGGTTCCGGGGGCGGGCGCGGCGGGCTTGGCCGGCACCGGTTTCTCAAGCAGCAGGCAGACGGCCACCGCTGCGGCGATGCCCACCAGGATGTTGAGCTTGAGCGGCAGGGCAAACGTTGCCACGGCGGCCGCGCCGGCGATGCCGGCCGACACCACGCGCAACCGGGTGGTGGCCAGCGAGCACATGATGCCCAGCAAGGCCAGGATGCCGGCGAAGCCCAGGCCCCAGGACAGCGGGATGGAATTGGCCAGCGCAATGCCCAGCAGGCTGGCGCCCACCCAGCTGAACCAGCTGACCCCGCAGCTGCCGGCCCAGTAGGCCTCCTGTCCGCGGATGACCAGCGGGTCGGTGGAAGGGTGCGGAAAGCGCTTGGTGAACAGCACGTAGTTAAGGTCCGCCATGCCGTAGCCATAGACCAGACGCCGCCACAGGCTCTGGTGCATCACATAGGGACGCAGGTGGGCGCTGAAGACCATGAAACGCAGGTTGACGCAAAACGAGGTCGCCAGGATCACCCACATGGGGGCGCCTGCCACGATGAGCGGAAGGGCCGCCAGCTGCGAGCTGCCGGCAAACACCAGGATGGCCATGAGCAACACCTCGATCAGGCTCATGCCCGACTTGGCCATGGCCACGCCCGTCATCAGGCCCCAGGCGGCAATGCCGGGCGCCACGGCCGCGAGTTCGCTGGCGCCTACCCGGAACTCCGGATGCTTGAACAATGTCTTCACAAAACCCTCATTCCTGTTGACCTGCCGGCGCCTGGCTGAATACCATGCCGGGCCGGATGTCGAAACCGCGCAAAAAATCGGCCGCGTCCAGCGCCTTGCCGCCGGCTTTTTGCAGACGGCTCACGCGCAGCACGCCGTCCACGGCGGCGATGTCTATGCCCTCTGCGCCGGCGGCCAGCACCTGGCCGGCCTCCGCACCGGCGGGCCGGGCCGGACCGGCGAGGATTTCGGCGCGCCAGAACTTGAGGGTCTGGCCCGCCAGCACGCCGGCAGCACCAGGGAAGGGATTGAAAGCGCGGATGCGGCGCTCCAGCACGGCGGCGCTTTGCGTCCAGTCCGTCAGGGCCTCGTGTTTTTCTATCTTGTGGGCGTAGGTGATGCCCTCGGTTGGCTGGGGCGTGGGTTTCAGGCCGCCGCAGGCCGCGAGCTCCAGCGCCTCCACAATAAGCCGCCCGCCCAAATCCGCCAGCCTGTCGTGCAGGGAAGCGGTGGTGTCCTGTGGGGTGATCGGCAGCCAGTCCACCAGCAGCATGTCGCCGGTGTCCAGCCCGGCATCCATTTGCATGATGGTGATGCCGGTTTCGGCATCGCCGGCCTCGATGGCGCGGTGGATGGGGGCGGCGCCGCGCCAGCGCGGCAGCAAGGAAGCATGGATATTGAGGCAGCCCAGCCTGGGCGTATCCAGTACCCATTGCGGAAGGATCAGGCCGTAGGCCGCGACCACCATGACGTCCGCACGTGCGCCAATGATGGCCTCACGGGCGCCGGTTGCGTCATCGGGGAATTTGCCGTCCAGGCGCAGGCTGCGGGGCTGGGCGACCATGATATGGGCGGTTTCAGCCCATTGCTTGACGGGGGAGGCCTGCAATTTCATGCCGCGGCCGGCGGGGCGGTCGGGCTGGGTCAGGACCAGGGGAATCTCAAAACCGGCGGCGTGCAATCTTTCGACAGCGACTCGGGCGAACTCAGGGGTACCGGCAAAAATGACGCGCATGGCGCCTGATTCTAAAGAGTCCTAGGGAAATCCCGGACTGCGGGCGGCAAAGCCCGCGTGCCGGCAACCGGCCGGCGAGCGCTCAGTGGGCGGCCTCGCGGTCCTCGTCCTTCTTCTGCTTGATCATTTTGGTCTTGATGCGGTTGCGCTTCAAAGGAGAGAGGTATTCGACAAACACCTTGCCCAGCAGGTGGTCCATCTCATGCTGGATACAGACCGCCAGCATACCCTCGGCTTCGTACACCTGGGACTTGCCGTCCAGGTCCAGGGCCTGGACCTTGATCGCCGTGGAGCGCTCCACCCCGTCATAAATACCGGGCACCGACAGGCAACCTTCGTCGCCGACACGCGTTTCCTCGCTGGCCCAGACGATTTCGGGGTTGATGAGCACCATGGGCTGGTTGCGGTCTTCGCTCACATCGATGACGATCAGGCGCTCGTGAACGTCCACCTGGGTGGCGGCAAGCCCTATGCCCGCCGCTTCATACATGGTTTCAAACATGTCGTCGGCCAGCTTGCGCAGGCGGGCGTCCACAGCCGCCACGGGTTTGGCCACCGTGTGCAGGCGGGGATCGGGGTAACGAAGAATGGTCAGCTGGCTCATGGGGGAAGGCAAGGGAAAAGGAGGGGCGAAGGGGAGATGTCGCTATTTTCGCCACTTTTCTCGGTTTTTCAGCATCCTGATATTCCCAGAATCGTGTATTCGTTGCTTAATCAAGGGCTTAGGTACAAAATCGTTAGTAATTTATCAAGATATGACACGCTCTTTTTCGCCCGCATCCATTGCGGATCGTGCCGTGCCAGTCCTCTAAAAGCGCCGAAGGCCTACAAAGATGCAAACAATTTTTGGTCGTTTCAGTCAAATTTCAATAGCCGCCACCGCCCTTCTGGGCATTGCCGGCGGCCTGCATGCCCAGAATTTCCCCATCACACCGGGCCAAAAAGCAACAGCCACCCAGGTCGCCCAGGCGGGCGTCCCGCTCAGCGAGCTGGCGCCCAACGCCCCGGACGAGTACACCGTCAAGCGCGGCGACACGCTGTGGGCCATCTCCGGCATGTTCCTCAAAAGCCCCTGGCGCTGGCCGGAACTGTGGGGCATGAACCTGCAGGACATCCGCAACCCCCACCGCATCTATCCCGGGCAGCACCTTTACCTGGACAAGACCGGCGGCCGCGCCACCCTGCGCACGCGCCAGGCCTCAAGCGACGGCCCGCCGACGGACACGGTGCGCGTGTCGCCCCGCACCCGCTATGAATCCCTGGCCGACAACTCGATTCCCACGCTGGAGAACAATGTCATAGAACCCTTCCTCTCGGAAGCCGTCCTGGTTGACGATGCGACCTTTTCAAGGGCTCCCCGCATCGTCGCCGCCCAGGAAGGGCGCGTGCTGCTGAGCCGCGGGGACCGCGCCTATGCGCGCGGCGAGTACGTGGGCGGCGTTGCCACCGGCACTCCCCTGAGCGACGCAAAAGGCCAGCCTCTGGATTACCGCGTCTACCGTAATGCCACGCCCCTGAAAGACCCGACCACCAAGCAGATCCTGGGCTACGAAGCGCAATACATCGGCAAGGCCGAACTCATGCGCGGCGAATCCGTCACCCAGATTCCAGGCAAGGACGGCAAGCCCCAGCCGGAAATCGTGCCCGCCACCATCGACATCGTGTCCACCAAGGAAGAAATGCGCGTCGGCGACCGCCTGCTCCCCGATCCTCCCCGGGAGTTGGTCAGCTATGTGCCGCACGCGCCAGCCACCCCTATCACGGGCCAGATCGTCTCCATTTACGGCAGCGCCGTGGCAAATGCGGCTGAAAACCAGGTCGTGGTGATCAACCGGGGCGCCGCAGACGGGCTTGAACGCGGCCATGTCATGGCCATCCTCAAGGACGGCGAGCGCCTGGCCGACAAGACCGACAGCGCACGGCCGCAGATCAAGCTGCCCAATGAGCGCAACGGCTTGATGATGGTGTTCCGCACGTTTGACAAGCTTTCCTACGCGTTGATCCTGCAGATCACCGACGGTGTCAAGGTCGGCGACCGCTTCGTCAACCCGAATTAAGCGCCATGCCTGCGTCCGGGCCCGCCACGGTGCGGCCCGCGGAGCAGCGCTTCCATGCCCGCCAAACGCCGGCCCTCCCCCAAAGCCAGACCGACGTGGACACGCAAGAGCTTCAAGCCTGGTTGCGCTTGACCCTTTCCCCCGGTGTGGGAAACGACACCGCGCGCAAGCTGCTGGCGGCTTTTGGGTCGGCGCAGGCCGTCTTCAGCCAGAGCGCCGCCGCCCTCACACAACTCGGCACCACCAAGCTGGCCAAAGCCATCCTGGCGGAGCCGCCGGCGTTGGCGGCCCAGTTGCAGATCACCCTCGAATGGCTGCAGGCCGGCGAGGACAGGCAGGTAGCCACGCTGGGCGATGCCGCATACCCCCCAGCCCTGCTCGACATCGAGGACCCACCCCTGATGCTCTACATGCTGGGCACGCTGGCCGGGCGGCCAACAGCGGCGCCGCTGATCGCCATCGTCGGCAGCCGCAACCCGACGCCGCAAGGCGAGGCCAATGCCCGGCAGTTCGCCAAGGCCTTCGGCGGCGCCGGGCTCTGCGTGGTCTCGGGGCTGGCCCTGGGCATTGACGGCGCGGCGCATGACGGCGCCCTGCTGGGCGGCGGCGAAACGATTGCCGTGGTGGGCACCGGGCTGGACAGGGTCTATCCCAAGAAGCACCTCGCGCTGGCACACCGGATCGTGCAGCGCGGCATGATCGTCAGCGAATTCCCCCTCGGCACGCCACCGCTGGCGGCGAATTTCCCGCGGCGCAACCGCATCATCTCGGGCCTGTCCCGCGGCACCCTGGTGGTGGAAGCGGCGCTGCAATCGGGCTCGCTGATCACGGCGCGGCTGGCGGCGGAGCAGGGCAAGGAAGTCTTTGCCATTCCCGGCTCCATCCACTCGCC
This sequence comes from Polaromonas sp. P1_G1, assembly GCF_056405595.1. Lineage (NCBI taxonomy): Bacteria > Pseudomonadati > Pseudomonadota > Betaproteobacteria > Burkholderiales > Comamonadaceae > Polaromonas > Polaromonas sp. P1_G1. The sequence continues at coordinate 72,397 of NZ_JBFUBU010000029.1, read as the reverse complement.
CCAGTCCCGCGGCTGCCACGCGCTGATCAAGCAGGGTGCCAAGCTCGTGGAAGTGGCGCAGGACGTGCTGGAAGAGCTGAACCTTTCTACCGCCCCCCGCGCAACCGGCAACGATGAGACGGCGGCCGGCCCGGACGCAGGCGATCCGCTGATCGCGGCCCTGGGGTTTGATCCCGTCAGCCTGGACGCCTTGCAGGCGCGCACCGGGCTGGACACCGCGCGGCTGCAGGCCAGCCTGCTGGAACTCGAACTGTGCGGGCAGGTGGTGCGCCTGCCGGGAGGGCTGTTCCAGCGCCTCGCAGCCGGTTGACGAGGCGAATTCCGATGCGCCTCAAGCGCCTGGCCGGAGGATTGACACGGCCGGCTGCATCTGCGTTATATTGGGTGCATGTTTGAAGTACTGGTGTACGTCTACGAGAATTACTGGCAAGGTGACGCTTGCCCCGAACTCCACCGACTGAGCCGCAAACTCACCGCGGCGGGCTTCGATGCCGAGGAAATCCAGGCAGCCCTTGTCTGGCTCGACGGCCTGAACACCGCGGCCCAGGGCACGCAAATCAGCCTGCCGGCCAAAACCCCTCAGGATAACGGCGACTCCTCCGCAACAGCCCCCGCCATCCAGCCGCAATCCGCCGGCAGCCTGCGTGTGTACTCCGTCGCCGAGCAGGTGCACCTGGGCGCGCAGAGCCTGGGTTTTGTGAGCTTCCTCGAGTCCTCCGGCGTGTTGCCGCCGCACATGCGCGAGATCGTCATTGACCGCGCCATGGCGGCCCCCGGCGACCCGGTGACGCTGGACGATCTGAAAATCATCGTCCTCATGGTGTACTGGAGTTTTGGCGAAGAGCCCGATGCGCTGGTGCTCGACGAGCTGTGCGACGACTCGGAATTCCGCCTGGCCCACTGAACTGAACGCCGGGCGCCGGCGGCTTGGCCCCGCGCGCCAGGGCGCCCTTCCAATGCGTAATTAAAAGACCTAGCCCAGCAGGCGCTCGGGATTGGCGTCGAGCTTGGCCAGCGCATCGCGCGTGGCGCGCACCGTCAGCGCCTCTTCTTCCGTCGGCACCAGCAAGCCCGCCTGCAGGTAGGCGGCCAGGCGGCGCGCCTGAATCAGGAAATTGCGGCCGTCAGCGGAAGCAAACAGGTGCAGCTGCTTGCGGTCGCTGCACCAGGCGAACTGCACATGGCTGACCTTTCCGTTGTGGTCCAGGCTGAACCACGAGCCCAGCTGCAACTCCTTGGCCCAGGCGCGCATGGCCTCTGTGGGATGGCTGCCGCCGTCGGCAATCACCTCGATGTCGGTGGCGTCTATGCCTATCATGGTCACCAGGCTGTCGGTATCCAGCGGCAAATCCCCGACGTCCTCGTCGGAGAGGTAATCCTCGAGGTTGGTCAGGCGCTTGGCCATGGCCTCCACCTTCTCCACGGGAATCGCGTCGGTCTTGGACATGAAGGCGTCGGCCAGCGTGTCGCTGATGATTTTCAGGTGCCCGTCCTGGTCGGCCACTCCCAACCCCAGCATGGACATGCCCAAGCGCAGCAGCTGCAGCAGTTTGGGCAGGTCGGCGATCACGCGGGCGCGGTCGTTGCGGTTGGGCTTGGCGCTCGCCGCCCACACCAGGTCGGCGGCGGCCCGCTTGAGCGTGAGGGTCTCCTCATGCTGCGGGCCGTTCCTCATGGCGGCGATCGCCAGCACTTCGGCCCAGACCTTGAACAGGAATTCGCGGATTTCATCGCGGACCGGCATGTCATTGAGCATGTTGCGCATCTCAATGGTGTACTGGATGGTCATGGTCTCTTTTTGCTCGACCTGCTGGGCCACGCTCACCACGCGGGCAGCGCTGCCGTGTTCTGACAGAAACCTGGACAGGAATTTGTCGAATTCATCGTAAACGAGCTGGAACACCCGGCGCCCGGTTTCAGGGTATTGCTCGATCACCTGCACGACGCGCTTGATCTCGGCTTCCAGCACGCCGCCCGCCACCGTGACGTCGAAACCGAGCACGCAGGAACCCATGCGGTCTATCAGGCGGCGCGCGGGATGCTGCAGGGACTCGAAGAACTCGGGCTCGGAGATCGCAACGCGCAGCACCGGCATCTGCAGGCGCGCGAACCAGACACGAATTACGGCGGGAATACGGTCTTCCGCCAGGATGCTCTGGAACATCAAGGCCACGATTTCGATCGTCGCTTTTTCGGAGGAGGTGGAAGCAGCCTCCTTGAGCTTGGTAGTGCGCTCACGCAAAACACCCGCGGCATGGTCCACCTGCGCCTGGCCGTAGACCTGGCCTTGCGCATCCGCGAGCAGGGTGCGTTCCGCGCCGGTTTCTTCCGCGCGCTCCACACTGGCCATGGCCTGCGCCAGCGGCGGCGAGGCCTGGCTGGGGCGTGTGTCGTCGAAACCCGCCGCCTGGTTCGACAGCAGGCGCTTGAGTTGCCCCATCACGCCCTGGGCGCGCATGCGTGCCCTGGCCAGGGGTGTGGTGGCGGTCTGCATGCGGGTTTCTTCGTGCACCCCCTGGCCCGGCCCGGTGTTCGCTTCGGGGCCTTTTGCCGCATTGGGCTTGCCGGCATTCTCAATGCCGTTGCCTGCGTTGCCGGGACGGCCCGCAGCGCCGGGAGCGGCCGCGCCACCGCCCGAAATACGGCCCGCCGGCGGCCCACCAGAAACGCCGCCGCCGGCCGCGCCGCTTGCGCCTCGCGCGCCACCGCCTGTCACACCGTTGCCGGTCCCGCCGTAGGGAGAGCCGGCGCCGCCTCTGGATGATGAAGATGAAGCTGCGCCGGAACCGCCTCCTCGGGCACCGCCCGCGGAAGCCGGGCCCCGGCCGCCGGGGTCACCATAGGAAGATGAGGCATTGTTCCCGCTGGGGCCGCCGTAAGCCGCACCACCGCCTGAAGCACCGCCGCCCCCCATGCCGGACCCGGCCCGGTTGTCACCGCCCTGCGGGGCTTTGTCTCTCTGCGCGTCAGCTGCCGTTTTGGCGGCGGTGCCAGCGCCGGCACCGGCCGCCGAAGGCGTGCGCTTGACCAGCGGCCTCAGGTCGATTTCGGCCATGACGCCCTGTTGCACCAGGAATTCGTTGGTGGCGTGGTAGGTTTCGAGCAGGTGCTCGCCCATGTCCTTTTGGATGCCGCTCTGGACAGCGAGCCAAACTTCACGCGGAAGGCCGGCCTTGCCCCACTGTTCCACGAGGTGCTGAGCCAGCACCTCGGGACGCAGGATGTCCTGCTTGTGGAGCTCGGAAATGCCCTCCAGGTTCTGGATGCGCAAGCGAAGGTCGTTGAGTTCCCAGCTGGTGAAATCGAGCAGGCGCAGGGCCAGGCGTGAGGCGAGGATTTTGTCCTCCATCACGTCGTTACCCATCAGTTCGAATTTTCCGCTGTCCAGGAAACGGGCCGGCGAGTTGGCGGCGGGAACGGCCTGGGCGTTGGCCCAGGCCGCGGCGGTACCGCGGACCCAGGCATCGCCGCTTTTCTGGAAAGCCAGCCAGCCGTCGCGCCTTTCCTGCATATCGCGGGCGCTGCCCGGCTGGTCGACCAGCGCGGACAGTTTGTCCTGAATGGTTTTGGCGAGTGCGGGCAATATCCGTGCGGCACGCTCCGTAAACAGCGCGCGAGCCTGCTCGACCAGAAGACTGTTATTTTTGTTGCTTGGAGCCACGACCGCCCTGGATGATTAGCCTATAGCTTACACCGTGGCCCCTGCGTTGGGGTCATTGGGATCTTCGCCTTTTTTTGCTGGCGCCTTGACAAGGTCTTCCCGCTTGATGCCCAGCCACATCGCAATTGCGGCCGCCACAAAAACCGAGGAATAAATGCCGAACAGAATGCCGATGGTCAGTGCCAGGGCAAAGTAAAAAAGTGTAGGACCGCCGAATAACAACATGGACAGGACCATGATCTGGGTCGAGCCGTGGGTGATGATGGTCCGGCTGATGGTGGAGGTGATCGCGTTGTCGATGATCTCTATGGTGTTCATCTTGCGATAGCGGCGGAAGTTCTCGCGGATCCGGTCGAAGATCACCACCGATTCATTCACGGAATAACCGAGCACCGCCAGCACCGCCGCCAGCACAGCCAGCGAAAACTCCCACTGGAAGAACGCAAAGAAGCCCAGGATGATGACGACGTCATGCAGATTGGCGATGATGGCCGCCACCGCGTACTTCCACTCAAAGCGAAAGGCCAGGTAGACCATGATGCCGAAGACCACCATGGCGAGCGCTTTCAACCCGTCATGGGCCAGTTCCTCACCGACCTGCGGGCCCACAAATTCCGTGCGGCGCAGCGTCACGTCGGGGCTGGCCGCCTTCAGGGCTCCCAGCACCTTGTCGCTTTGCTGGGCGGTGCTCACGCCCTTCTGGGCGGGCAGGCGGATCATCACGTCGCGCGAGGTGCCGAAGTTCTGCACCTGCACGTCGGCGAATCCCAGGCCGGCCACGGTGTCGCGGATCTTTCCGACGTCGGCGGCCTGGGTGTAGTTCACCTCCATCAGGGTGCCGCCGGTGAACTCCACCGACAGGTGCAGGCCGCGCGTGATCAGGAAGAAGACGGCCAGCGCAAAAGTCGCAAAACTGATGATGTTAAAAATCAGGGCATGCCGCATGAACGGAATGTCGCGCCGGATTTTGAAGAATTCCATCTGGGGTCCTTGGGAAACTCAGGAAAAAAAGGCCGTGATTACTTGGTCGCCACGGCGCCGGACGCGGCGGGCCGCCACACGGTGCCGATGGAAACCGACTTGAGCTTTTTCTGGCGGCCGTACCAGAGGTTCACAAGGCCGCGCGAGAAAAACACCGCCGAGAACATGCTGGTCAAAATGCCGATGCAATGCACCACCGCAAAGCCGCGGACCGGGCCTGAACCAAAGGCCAGCAAGGCCAGGCCGGCGATCAGCGTCGAGATGTTGGAGTCCAGGATGGTGGCCCAGGCCCGTTCATACCCCGCGTGGATGGCCGCCTGCGGCGATGCCCCGCTGCGCAGTTCTTCACGCACGCGCTCGTTGATCAGCACGTTGGAGTCGATGGCCATGCCCAGCGCCAGCGCCATGGCCGCCATGCCGGGCAGAGTCAAGGTTGCCTGCAGCATGGACAGCACCGCCACCAGCAACAGCAGGTTGACGGCCAGTGCCAGGCCGGAGAACAGGCCGAAGAGCATGTAATACGCCGCCATGAAGGCCACGATCACGACAAAACCCCAGGACACGCTGTGAAAGCCCTTGGAGATGTTGTCGGCGCCCAGGGTCGGGCCTATGGTGCGCTCTTCGATGATTTCCATGGGCGCGGCCAGCGAGCCGGCGCGCAGCAGCAGCGCCAGGTCGTTGGCTTCGGTGACGCTCATGGAGCCGGAAATCTGGAAGCGGTTGCCGAGTTCACCCTGGATGACGGGCGCCGTCAGGACCTCGCCCTTGCCTTTTTCGAACAGCAGGATGGCCATGCGCTTCTTGAGGTTTTCGCGGCTGGTGTCGCGCATGATGCGCCCGCCCTTGGCATCGACCGTGAGGTCCACCTTGGGCTGCTGGTTCTGCGAGTCGAAGCCGGGCTGGGCATCCGTCAGGCTCTCGCCGGTCAGGATCACCTGCTTCTTGACGATCACCGCCTGGCCGTTGCGTTCGAAGAAGCGCTCGTCACCGAAAGGGACCGCACCGGTATTGCCCGCGGCGGCCCGGGCCTCGGCGCTGTCGTCCACCAGGCGCATTTCCAGCGTGGCGGTGCGGCCCAGAATGTCCTTGGCCTTGGCCGTGTCCTGCACGCCGGGCAGTTGCACCACGATGCGGTCTATGCCCTGCTGCTGGATCACCGGCTCGGCCACGCCCAGCTCGTTGATGCGGTTGTGCAGGGTCACGATGTTCTGTTTGAGCGCCTGGTCCTGGATGCGGCGAGCGGCTTCGGGCTTGATGCTGGCCGTCAGCTTGTATTCGGTGCCGTCCGGCGCATCGGCGGTCTGCAGGTCGGCGAACTGGTCCTGGATCAGCCCTTTGGCGGAAGCCAGGGTGGCGGAGTCGCGCACCTTGATTTCGATGGCCTGTCCATTGCGGCTGATGCCGCCGTGCCGGATGTTCTTCTCGCGCAGCGACAGGCGGATGTCGCCGGCCAGCGATTCGGCACGCTTGGTCAGCGCCGCCTGCATGTCCACCTGCAGCATGAAATGGACGCCGCCGCGCAAGTCCAGCCCGAGGTACATCGGGAAGGCATGCAGCGAAGTCAGCCAGGCGGGCGAACGCGACAGCAGGTTGAGCGCGACCACATAGGATTGATCGTTCGCATCGGGCGCCAGGGCTTTCTGGATGGCATCCTTGGCCTTGAGCTGCGTGTCGGTGTCGCCGAAACGCGCCTTGATGGAATTGCCTTCGAGCGTAATGGCGTCGGCCGCGATGCCGGCGTCCTTGAGGGACTGCTCGACCTTGGCGAGGGTCGTGCTGTCGACCTTGACGATGGATTTGCTGCTGGACACCTGGACCGCAGGCGCTTCACCGAAGAAATTGGGCAGTGTGTACAGAGCCGCGATCAGCAGCGCGACCACGATGATGGCGTACTTCCAGGCCGGATAACGATTCATGGGAGGGCTGTTCCTGGTGGACAAATGAACAAAAGGGGCGCCCGCATCAAGCAGCAGCCCCGATATACCGCAAGCCCCTGTGGATCCTCACAAGGGGCCTGATGCCTTACTTGGCCGTGCCGATCGCGCCCTTGGGCAGGACCTGGATGATGGCGCTGCGCTGCATCTGCACTTCAACGCCGGGGGCCAGCTCAAGGGTCAGGTAAACGTCGCCCAGCTTGCTCACCTTGCCGAGCAGGCCGCCGGCGGTCGCGACTTCATCGCCCTTGGCCAGCGCATCGATCATGGCGCGATGCTCCTTCTGCTTTTTCATCTGCGGGCGGATCATGACGAAATACAGCACCACAAACATCAGCACCAGGGGCAGCATGCCCTGAAGCGAAGACAGCGACATCATGTCGCCACCGGCGGCTGCGGCTGGAGCGGTTTGGGCAAGGAGTCCACGATTGTATGCGGCAGGGCAGCCGCACCAAGAGGTAACTGGCGCGCCCCAGGGGCTTTTCAAGCCGGGTTTACGCGCAGCGGGCCGCCGCGGGCTTTGCCGCGGGGCCGGCTTGTCGAGGAAAGCCCGGGGCCGGGGCGGCCCCGGGCTCAGGCGGCTTTCCGCTGGACGGTAGATCCGGGGGTACGAAAGGACTGCATCAACGCGGTCCATTGCGGCCGCGCGGCGGCCAGGTGGCGCGCCTTGACATGGCCGTACCCCTTGATCATTTCGGGAATCCGGGCGATTTCCAGCGCCGTGGCGTGATTTTCGGCCGTCAGGCCCGCCAGCACTTCTTCCAGGCTGGTTTTGTATTCCTCGATCAGGGCCCGCTCCGTGCGCCGCTCTTCGGTACGGCCAAAGACGTCCAGCGGGGTGCCGCGCAGACCTTTCAGGCGGGCCAGCACCTTGAACGCACCCAGCATCCAGGGGCCGAACTGCTTCTTCTGCAATTCACCTTTGTCGTTTTTCGGCGCAATGAGCGGCGGCGCCAGGTGGTAATGAAGCTTGAAGTCGCCTTCGAACATGGCATTCACTTTGCCCAGGAAGGCCGTGTCGGTGTGCAGGCGCGCCACCTCGTACTCGTCCTTGTAAGCCATCAGCTTGAACAGGTAACGCGCCACGGCTTCGGTCAGCGTCGTTTTGCCCAGCACGGCCTCGGCGCCCCGCACCTGCTCGACAAAGGCCTGGTAGGACTGGGCGTAGGCGGCGTTCTGGTAGGCCGTGAGGAAGTCCACCCGCTTGGCCAGCATTTCGGCCAGCGCCGGCTTCTTCACGAATTCGATGACCTGCGCCGCCTTGAACAAGGCCTGCACCGATGCCAGGTCGTGCGCGCAGCGACGGCCCCATTCAAAGGCCGCCTTGTTGTTGTCGACCTGCACGGCATTGAGTTCAATCGCGCGCATCAGCGCGGCATGCGACAGCGGCACGCGCCCTTTTTGCCAGGCAAAGCCCAGCATCAGCGGGTTGGTGTAGATCGAATCGCCCACCAGTTGCACCGCCACCTGTTCGGCATCGAAGCTGCCCAACAAGTCAGCGCCCACTGCGGCGGTCACGGCACTCTCGCAATTGCCGCCCGGGAATTGCCAGCCGGGGTTGGTCACAAAGGCCGCCGTCGGCGTGCCGTGCGAATTCATGGCCACATAGGTGCGGCCCGGCTGCATGACGGTGAGCGTGTATTTGCTGGCGGCCACGATGGGGTCGCAGCCTATGACCAGGTCGGCCTTGGCGGTGTCGACTTTGGTGGTGTAAATCGCTTCGGGCCGGTTGGCGATCTGGATGTGGCTCCAGGTCGCGCCGCCTTTTTGCGCCAGGCCGCCCGCGTCCTGGGTGACCACGCCCTTGCCTTCAATGTGCGCGGCCATGCCCAGCAGCTGGCCGATGGTGATGACACCGGTGCCGCCCACGCCGCCTACGACAATGCCCCAGGCGTTTTCGGCCACGGGCAGCACCGGTTCGGGAACCGGCGGCAGGCTGGAGATGCCGCCTTTCTTTTCTTTTTTCGGTTTCTTCAGCTGGCCGCCCTCGACGGTGATGAAGCTGGGGCAGAAACCCTTCACGCAGGAGTAATCCTTGTTGCAGGTGTTCTGGTTGATGCGGCGCTTGCGGCCGAATTCGGTCTCCAGCGGCTCCACCGACAGGCAGTTGGACTGCACCGAGCAGTCGCCGCAGCCTTCGCAGACCAGTTCGTTGATGACCACGCGTTTTTCCGGGTCGACCAGGGTGCCCCGTTTGCGGCGGCGGCGTTTTTCCGTCGCACAGGTCTGGTCGTAAATGATGGCGGTCGTGCCCTTCAGTTCGCGGAACTCGCGCTGRATGCGGTCCAGTTCGTCGCGGTGGTGCACCGTCACGCCCTCGAGCAGCGGCGCGCCGTCGTATTTTTGCGGCTCGTCGGTCACGATCACCAGTTTGGCCACGCCCTCGGCGCGCAGGCTTTGCATGATCTGCAGCACCGAGTGGCCCTCGGGCCGCTCGCCAACCTGCTGGCCGCCGGTCATGGCGACCGCGTCGTTGTAAAGAATCTTGTAGGTGATGTTCACGCCCGAGGCGATGGCCTGGCGTATCGCCAGCAGCCCGCTGTGGAAGTAGGTGCCGTCGCCGAGGTTGGCAAAAATGTGCGCGTCGGTCGTGAAGGCCGCCTGGCCCACCCAGGTCACGCCCTCGCCGCCCATCTGGGTGAAGGTGGAGGTGGAGCGGTCCATCCAGGTCGCCATGTAGTGGCAACCTATGCCGGCCACGGCGCGTGAGCCCTCGGGCACGCGCGTGCTGGTGTTGTGCGGGCAGCCGCTGCAGAACCAGGGCGCTCGCTCGCCGGTGTCGGCCTTGCCTTCAGCGAGAGCTCGTTCGCGCCCTTCGATCACGGCCAGGCGCTCGTCCATGCGCGAGATCACGTCGGCCGGCACGCCGAGTTTTTTCAGGCGCTTGGCAATCGCCTTGGCGATGATGGCCGGCGTCAGGTCGGCCTTGGCGCGCAGCAGCCAGTTGTCGCTCGGGTTGGAGCGGCCCCATTCGCCGCCCGAGGCATCGCCCTCCGGCTCGTCGAACTTGCCCAGCACGTTGGGCCGCACGTCGGCGCGCCAGTTGTAGAGCTCTTCCTTGATCTGGTATTCGATGACCTGGCGTTTTTCTTCCACCACCAGGATTTCCTGCAGGCCTTCGGCGAAGTCGCGCGTGATGGTGGCCTCCAGCGGCCAGACCACGTTGACCTTGTGCAGGCGTATGCCCAGCTGGTGGCAGGTCTCTTCGTCCAGGCCCAGATCGGCCAGCGCCTGCCGTGTGTCATTGAAGGCCTTGCCGCTGGCGATCAGGCCGAAGCGGTCCTTGGGACCGGCGATGACGTTGTAGTTGAGCTTGTTGGCGCGGATGTAGGCCAGCGCGGCATACCATTTGTAGTCCATCAGCCGCGCTTCCTGCTCCAGCGGCGCGTCGGGCCAGCGGATGTGCAGGCCGCCGGGCGGCATTTCGAAGTCTTCAGGGATGACGATCTTCACGCGGTCCGGGTCGACCAGGATGGAGCTCGAGGATTCCACGACTTCCTGGATGGTTTTCATGCCCGACCAGACACCTGAAAAACGGCTCATGGCGAAGGCGTGCAAGCCCATGTCCAGGATGTCCTGCACATTCGAGGGGAAGAACACCGGCAGGCCGCAGGCCTTGAAAATGTGGTCGCTCTGGTGGGCGGCCGTAGAGCTCTTGGAGACATGGTCGTCGCCGGCGATGGCGATCACGCCGCCGTGTTTGGCGGTGCCGGCCATGTTGGCGTGCTTGAAGACGTCCGAACAGCGATCCACACCCGGGCCCTTGCCGTACCAGATGCCGAACACGCCGTCGAATTTCTTGCTTTGCGGGTACAGGTCCAGCTGCTGCGTGCCCCAGACGGCGGTAGCCCCGAGTTCCTCATTGACGCCGGGCTGGAACACGATGTTCTGCGCGGCCAGGTGCTTTTTCGCGGCCCACAGCGCCTGGTCATAGCCGCCCAGTGGAGAGCCGCGGTAGCCGCTGACAAAACCCGCCGTGTTCAGGCCCTCTATGGCATCGCGCGTGCGCTGCAGCATGGGCAGGCGGACCAGCGCCTGGACTCCGCTCATGAAAGCACGGCCGTGGCCTAAAGAATATTTATCGTCGAGAGTGACGGTCTCCAGGGCTTTGCGGATGTGTTCAGGTAGGGGCGCGTTCATGTTCGTGGGTCTCCAGGACTGTTTTTGGTACCGCCTTGTGGGCAGGCTGGCAAAGGGTCCACCCGGCTAGGGCGGGCCCTCTATATGCATGCAAAGTGTATGCCGCCGGCCCTGATATGTCTTTGCTTTGTTTGCCTGATTTAGGGTGGTTTTAGAAAGAATCTTGCTGCAAAATGGCAAATATGGAAACATTAGATAAGTTTGACATCGCAATCCTGAATGAGTTGCAGCTGGATGCGCGCCTGACGAACACCGAGCTGGCTTCGCGTGTGGGCCTGTCTGCCGCGCCCTGCTGGCGGCGCGTGCGGGCGCTGGAAGAAAGCGGTTTCATCACCGGCTACCGGGCCGAGATCAATCGCCACAAGATCGGGCTGGGCGTGCTGGCTTTTGTGCGGCTGGACGCCGACCGCAACAGCGGCGACGCCACGCGCCAGCTCGAGGAGGCCATCAAGAAGCTGCCGGAGATCGTCTCCTGCCACTACATCAGCGGCACCGGCACCTTTGAATTGCAGGTGGTGGCGCAGGACCTGGAGGCCTTCAGCAAGTTCGCGCTGCAAAACCTGATCAACCTGCCCAATGTGAAGGACCTGCACACCAGTTTTTCACTGGGCGAGGTCAAAGCCAGTAGCGCGCTGCCGCTCGGGCATTTAAGCTAGTCCGCAGGCCGGCAACGCTCTCCAAAGCAGCCCAGAGAAAGCTGGAAATGCCTGAGCCCGCGCTCAGGCCTTCACCTTCATTTCGAGGGCGGTTTTTCGGCGTTCACCAGGTTGCCGCTGGGCAGAACTATCCACTTGTCCGTGTTCACCATATTGCCGTCAACATTGATTTGCCACCTGCCGAGGTCCACATAGGCAATGATGGAATGGCAGTCGGCCGAAGAGGTGCAAAGTAAAAACTGGGCCCATCCGTCCGAGGCGCTGTTTCTGAAATACCAGGAAGACCACCATTTAAAGTGAATCGGCTTGTTGGCTTCAGGTGACTTCGTGGCAACCAGGTACGCCGCCAGGCCGTTCTTCGCCAGCGGAAACATATCCGCCGAAGCGATGCGATAAGCACCGAGGCCAACGCTGGCGGCGTACGCGGCAACAATGCCAAAAATCCAGGCGATAACTTTTGTTTTTGGGCTCATGGGAACACGGATTTAATCACGGCGCTCACGCCTCTGAGGCATGAGCCGGCGTGAAGCGGCGGGCGGGCAACTGACTTCAGTACCATGTTAGCTTGCCTTGACCGGAACAAGCACTTTATGTGGGGGCTGCACTCTGCTCTCTGCCCTTGGTTCGCCTGCCCTGGAGATCTCCATGACGAAATTCCGAAACGCCGTTTGCGCCCTGTGCCTGGTGCCATCCATGTTCGCCCCCGCCTGGCTGATGGCGCAGCCATCGCCCGGTTCAAGCCCCGGCGCCGAAGCGCTGCCCATGCGCAACCTGCAAATTGAAGTGCGGCAGGCCGGCAGCAGCCTGCGCTCCCAGAGCGCCTTGGGCGCGCAGGGCGGTATCGTGCTGCAACCGGGGCGTTCGGGCGCCAACGCCCACATCACGGCCCAGGACAGCCAGCGCAGCGACACGCGCGACCTGGTGCAACGCGTGCTGGTGCTCAACGGCCGCCCCGCCAACATCAACCTGGGCAACAGCCAGCCGCTGCGGCTGGTGCAGGGGCGCCAGGCCGCCACCGTGTTCATCGATGCCAACAGCGGCTTTTCGGCACGGCCGCTCTGGTACGGCGGCGACAGCGTGGAGCTCGAACTGGCCGCCGGACAAGCCAGCCGCGCAGGTTCGTCGCCGGCGGCACCCTTGTCCTCATCGTCCACCAGCACCTCGCTGAGCGTACGCCTCGGGGAATGGGTCACCGTGGCCGAGTCGGACGACGCCAGCGCCGGCAACAGCAGCGGCATTGCCGACAGCCGGCAATCCACCCGTCGCGACGGGATGAGAGTGGAAGTCCGCCTCTCGGTGCGTTAGTCGCGCACGCAACGTGCTACCAGCGGTAGCAATGGATAGCGCAGCACCGCCTCGCGCCCGCTGGCGCCCAGGCCGAATTCGGCGCGCATGCGCGGGTTGCTGTACACCGTCTGCTGCGGCCCTTCGCCGCCGGCGTCGCGCTGGAGCAGGTCACGCCCGCCGGGGCCTTCCAGCACCGCGGTGTCGTCGATGAATTTGGCGCGAAACTCGATTCCCTGCTCGCAGCGGTACAGCGGGCCGGCATCCTGCCAGTTGCCGCCGGCGCAACCACCCAATGCCGCCATCGCCAACAGCGCCGCGAAGGTATTCCTTGCCTTGTTCATGATGACTCCTGAAGAAGGGTCAGCGCGGCCAGAGCACCCACAGCCGCAACGGCTGGTTCATGCGCGCGGCGAACTGGCCGGCTTCGGGCCCGGTGCYGGCGAAATAATCGGCCCGCACCGCGCCCACGATGGCGCTGCCGGTGTCCTGCGCCAGCACCAGTTTTTGCAGGCTGCCCGCCGCGCCGCGAGAGGCCAGCCACACCGGTGTGCCGTAGGGAATGCTGCCCGGGTCGACCGCGATGGAGCGTCCCGGCGTGAGGGCCACGCCCTGCGCGCCCTTGGGGCCGAAGGCTGTGTCGAGTTCGCTCAGGGGCTGCTCCTGAAAGAATGTATAGCGCGGGTTGCTCCAGAGCATCTGCTGCACGCGTTGTGGCGGATTTTTCGCGGCCCAGGCCTTGGTGGACTCGATCCAGGGCGCGGTCATGCGGGGTCGGCCAGCCAGGCGATCTCGCGGCCGCGCAGCGCCGACTTCGCTTCGGGCGAGGTCTCAATCTCCTGCCGCGAGAACCAGGGCTTGCGGCTGGCCAGCGAGGCCGGCGGACGATACAGCGGCACCTCGTAGCCCGCGCCGGCCTGGCGGCTGGCCTTGAGCACGGGCTCGTAATAACTGGTCAGCAGCCCGTCGGCCGCGCCCTGCAGGCTTTCGACGCGATAGGGTTGCAGCCGGCTCACCATCCAGTTGCGCTGCGCGTCGGGCGAGGCGATGCTCAGGCGGCGGACCTCGGCGCACAGGGGCGCGAAGACCGGGCCCGGCCGCTCGCAGCTCTTGAGCCAGGCGTTCCAGGCCTCGAACAGCGCGTCTTCTTCAAAGCCCGGCAGCTCGGCCCAGCGAACCGCCACCCAGCGGCTTTTGCCCTGCACCAAGGGCGCGGGCAAGGGACCCGAATCGCCGGGCCGGCTGCCGGCCGCGGTGGGTTCTCCCGCCGGCACTGATGAGGGCGGCAGCGGCGGGCCGGCGCAGGAAGCCAGCAAGGCCGTGATGGCGATAATCGTGCCAAGCCGCATGGAGCGTTTTTCATGCACGGCGCGTATCGACGGTATCCAAGGAAATGTCATGGCCTTACTTTTGCTGGAAGCCCTGGGGGCGTTGCTGCTGCTGGTGTTCATTGTGTGGTGGACGATGTTCTCGGGCCGCAAGAACGGTGAACTGAAGGAGCCGGAACCGCCGGCGCCCGGCCTGGAATCCGACAAGAAGTAAGCGGCCTCCGGCGCTACAGGTTGCGCAGCAGGTTGGCGAGTTCCACCGCCGATTTGACACCCATTTTGTCAAACACCCGCGCCCGGTGAACCTCCACCGTGCGCACGCTGATGTCCAGCTGGTCCGCGACCAGCTTGTTGGGCAGGCCGCCCACCACCAGGCGCATCACGTCGCGCTCACGGTCGGTGAGGCCGTCGATGCGCGCCTGCAGGCCGGTGGACTGGCTGTGCTGCGCGAGCGCCGCGGCGGAATGGTTGAGCGCCTGCTCGATGCGGTCCACCAGCGCGTTGTCCGAAAACGGTTTTTCGCAAAAATCAAAGGCGCCGCGCTTGACGGCATCGACGGCGGTGGGAACGTCGGCATGGCCCGTGAGGAAAATCACCGGCAGCGTCGGCAACAAGCCGTAACCAATGAGCTTTTCAAACATGGCCAGGCCGCTCAGGCCCGCCATGCGCACGTCCAGCAGCACGCAGGAGGGCGAGCGCACTTCGAAGCGCGTTGACACCCGGGCGTCGAAGGCCTCGGCGCTGTCGAAGGTCTCGCTCAGCAGGCGGCGCGAGCGCAGCAGCCAGGCCAGTGCGTCACGCACGCTGGCGTCGTCGTCGACGATGTAGACGGTGGCATTGTGAATCGGTTCCATGGCTGTCCTTCAGGCTTGCGGTGATTCGCCGTCCCCGGCCGGGGCCGCGGGCAGGGTGAAACTGAAAATCGTACCCTGCGGTTCGGCCGCTTCAAATCCGAGGAAACCGCCGTGCTGTTCTATCACGGTGCGGCACAGGCTGAGCCCCAGGCCCATGCCTTCCTCCTTGGTGGTGAAAAAAGGCGTGAAGAGGCGCTCCGCGACATCCCCGGCAATGCCCTCACCGCGGTCGATCACCGCGAACTCGACCCAGCGGCTGTGCGCATTGGAAGCGGCGGGGCGTATGCGCAGGGTCAGCACCTTTTCGACCAGCGCCCCGCCGCCRCCGGGCAGCGCGCCCTCCGGCTGCCCCTGCATGGCCTGCATGCCGTTGCGCGAGAGGTTGAGCAGCACCTGCTCGACCATGGTGCGGTCGCACAGCACGGGCTCGCAGGCCGGGTCGACCTCGATCACGACGCGCACGCCGAGCTTGCGGGCCTGCAGGCTCACCAGCGGCATGATGGCGTCGAGCAGCGCGCGCGGCTGCACCGCCTCGCGCACCTGGTCGCGCCGGCGCACGAAGTCGTGCACGCTCTTGATGACCTTGCCGGCGCGCTCGGCCTGCTCGGCGATGCGGCGCATCGCCAGCTGCAGGTCTTCGGACAAAGGCGCCGGCGTCGGGGCGGCCGCGCGCGCTCGCTCGGCGCCGGTTTCCTTCTGCAGCAGGTTGAGCGAGCCGGTCGCGTAGCTGGAAATCGCCGCCAGCGGCTGGTTGAGCTCGTGGCTCAGCAGCGAGGCCATTTCACCCACCATGGCCAGCCTGGCTGTGGCCTGCAGGCGGTCCTGGCTGGCGCGCGAGAGTTCCTCGACGCGGCGCTGCTCGCTCACGTCGAGGATGGCGCTCATCCAGCCGGTGTGCTTGCCCACCGCGTTGATCAGCGGCGCTTCCATGATCAGCACCGGAAAGCGCGTGCCGTCGCGCCGCATGAACACCGATTCATGGCCTTCGCGCGGCAGGTTGCTGCCTGCCAGCCGGATTTCCTGGCGCTGCTGGTAGACGCCGGCGAGCTCCGGCGGCCAGTAGGGCGAAGGAAAGCTCTGGTTCAGCAAATCCTTGGCTTCCACGCCCACCATCTTGCAAAAAGCCGGGTTCACATAGGTGATGCGACCCTGCAGGTCGCGCGCGCGCAGGCCCGTGAGCACCGAGTCTTCCATGGCCTTGCGAAAGGCCAGCGCCTCGCCCAGGTCGTGCTCGACCTTGAGGCGGCGCCGCATGTCCCTGGCCAGCAGGAAGAGCACCGCCATCAGCGCCAGCGACATGGCGGTTACCAGCGCCGTCAGCACGTTGGGGAACAGGGCCGGCGTGCCCAGCCGGCTTTCCATCCGGACCACCAGCGTGTTGCCCGGCAAATCGAGCAGTTGCTGCGCAATGTAGATGCGGTTGCCGCGCGAGGGCACACCATGCAGCGCCAGCCGCGTGCCGTCGGCCTCGGTGAAAGACAGGCCGACGCCGCGCGCCAGCTGCCGGCCCACCAGTTCACCCAGGATGTCCTGCAGCGAATAGGTGGCAACCATGTAGCCCGTGAGGCGGCCGGCCACCACGATAGGCAGGCACATGTCCAGCACCTCCAGGCCCAGGCCGTCGCGCTGCGGCATGAAATAGCTGGTGGAGTAGGCCGCGCCGCTCAGGCGCCGGGCGGTGGTGCAGGTCAAGCCCACGTCGGCCTGCATGCCGGCCCTGCCGAGCCGTTCAAACACAGAGGTACGGTAGGGCGTTTCGACAAAGGCCAGCACATCCAGCGACTCGCCGCGCCACTCGAGCCGCATGATCTCGCGGTGCTCGCGCAGCACTTCGGCGGCCGGCGCATGCCATGCGCCGGGCGAGCGTTCACCGGACTGCAGCGCCTGGAAGGTCTGGATGTTGCGCGTCAGGCCCGAACGGATGTCGGTGACGGTTTCGGCGGCGTCGTGCTCAAGCCGGCTTTGCACCATGCTGGACTCGTAACGCCCCGCCAGCCAGACCAGGATGCCCAGCAAGGCCGCGACCAGCACCAGCAACAGGGCCCACAGCGACCAGCGCCGGCTGGCCCGGCTCACGTTGACGCGCGGGAACTTCACGCCCTGCGGCTCCTCACAGCACGCGGTGGCGCAAGGCCGGCAGGCGGTCGCGCACGCCCTGCAGGTTGGCGGCCTGGACTTCGGCCATCACCACCCCCGCACCCTCCTCGCGCGCGGCCAGGATCTGGCCCCAGGGATCGACGGCCATGGTGTGGCCCCAGGTGTGGCGCCCGTTTTCGTGGATGCCGCCCTGGGCCGCCGCCAGCACATAGGCCTGGTTCTCGATGGCGCGCGCGCGCAGCAGCACTTCCCAATGCGCCTGGCCGGTGGTGTAGGTGAAGGCGCTGGGCACCAGCAGCACGTCGGCCTTCAAGGTGCGGTAAAGCTCGGGAAAGCGCAGGTCGTAGCAGACGCTCATGCCTATGGTGTAGGTATGGCCGTCGCGCGATGCCAGCTCGAAACGTATGGGCTGCGCACCGGGCTCCAGCACGCGCCTTTCGTCGTAGTCTTCCTGGCCCTGGGCGAAGCGAAACAGGTGGATTTTGTCGTAGCGGGCCGCGCATTCGCCCGACGGCGCATAGGCCAGCGAGCAGTTGCGGGCGCGGCCGGGGTCGGCCGTGGCCATGGGCAAGGTGCCGCCGACAATCCAGAGCCCGAGTTCGCGCGCCGACCGGCTCAGAAAATCCTGGAGAGGGCCCTGGCCGGGCGTCTCCTGGAACTGCAGCTTGTCGGTGTCCTTGCGGCCCATGATGCAGAAATACTCGGGCAGCACGGCCAGTTCGGCACCTTGCGCCGCGGCCTGCCCGAGCAGCTGGTGCGCCACTTCGAGGTTGTCCTCGATGCCGGTGCCCGACACCATTTGGATAGCGGCTACTTTCATGGTCAGCGTGTCTCCGTGGAAGCCTGGCTGGGCTTGTTGTCGGCCTGGGCCTTGCGGTCCAGCTTGGTGACCCGGGGGTCGGACCAGGTGCCGTCGATGTGGAACTCCTGGGTGGCCGCCTGCATCAGGGGCCGGCGCAAAAACATCTGCGCCAGGAAGCTGCCCAGGCCGATGGCGGGGTTGATGGCGGTGGCGATCAGCGAGGCCGTGCCGGCGTTGATTTCCGGCACCACCACGACCTTGATGTCCTGCGTCTCCTTGGCGATGTCAGCGGAGCCTTCCATGAGCACGGCGGCGTTGACGCCGCGCATCTGCAGGTTGTTGGTGTAGGCCACGCCCTGGTTGATGTTGACGTCGCCGCGGACGAAGTCGAAGGCGAAGCCCTCGGAAAAAACATCACGGAAATCCAGCGCCAGCCGCCGGGGCAGGGACTGCAGGCTCAGCACACCCAGCAGCTTGGCGATGCCCGGGTCGGCCTTGACGAACTGCCCCGACTCGACGTTGACGTTGAACTGCCCGCTCATGGACGGGTAGTCAAAGCTCAGGGGCGATCCCACCCAGGCCACCTGGCCTTCGAGCTTGCCCTTGCCGCGGCGGATCACCTCGCCCATGCCGAAGCGCTTGAGCAGCGCCCCCGAGTCGGAGATCTCCAGCTTGAAGTTCATCACCGTGCGGCGGCGTTCGGCGGCCGTACGCGCTGCGGCGCGGTTGGCGCCCGCCGCGGCGGCGGCCTGCGCATTCAGCGCCACCCAGTTGCCGTTGGCCGTCAGCACGGCTTCGGGAAGGATCACGTTGAGCTTGTTCAGCCGCCATTCGCGCACGCCCTCGCGCGCCGCGGCCGACGCGCCGCGGTTGACGGCCTCGATCTCGACCCGGCCCAGCTTCTTGCCGCGCAGCTCCAGGTCTTCCACCACGATGTCCAGGGCCGGGATGCTGGCGGGCTGCTCGTTCAGGATGGCCTCCACGTCGCTGGCGTTGCCGGGCTCGAGGCTCAGGCGCGAGAGCCGCGCGTAGACGCGCCCGGCGCCGATGCCGCCGGGCTGGCGGAATTCCACATAGCCGTTGAGTTCGGTCGCGTCGATGTTGGCGCGCCAGGTCAGACCTTCGCGCGAGCCGCCCACCACCACGTTGTTGAGTTTGCGGCCTTCCACCACCAGCTCTTTGGCGCGTATGGCCATGGTGGTCGGCAGGTAACTCATGGCGGCAGTCGCGGCGGCGCGGTTGAGCGCGGCGGACGCCGCCGACGGAGCCGCCTGCAGCGTGCCGCCGACCGTCGAGTCGCCCAGCAGCTTCTGCCAGGCGTCGAGGTCCACATGGGCCAGGTTGATGTTGGCCGCCACGCCGGCCTCCTGCAGCGGCACGGTCTCGCCCGGCTCCAGCCCCACGGCGATGCCGCCACGCAGCACGCGCGGTTCGGCGCCGCTGAGGTCGCGCACATAGACGATGGAGGCCGTGCGCCCTATCGAGACCGACATCTGGTCTTCCAGTTTTTGCCCGGGGGCCATGGAGGCCTGCAGCAGGAGGTTTTCAAAGCGCAGCGGCAAGGCCGCATCGGCGGTTTTGCTCAGGGGCGCGGGTAGGCTCAGCGCCATGCCCTGCAGGTTGCTGGCGACGGCCAGCTCCGGCATGCCGCGGCGAAACCCGAGCGTCGCCGTGTAGGCCGTGCTGCCGCTGGCGTTTTGCGCCATGCGCGCGAGCGGGCCCAGTTCCTTGGCCTGGCGCAAGCCTTCCGCGGTGACGCTGCCTTGCGCCTTGAAGGTCGTGACGGTTTCGGTCTCGCCGCCGCCCGTGGCGCGCGGCTGCGAGCGCAGGCCGCCGTCAAAACGCACATCGCCGCCCAGCAGTTTTGCCTGGCCGCCGGCGATGGAAAAGCCCTTTTCGCTCACATTGACCACGCCTTTGAGTTTCGACAACATGGGCGCGGCCGCCGAGAACTGCACGTCGTTGCCGGGCAGCGTGACAGTCCCTTCGACGCGGGACTTGTCGATCGAATGGATGGGCAATTCCAGGCGGAAGCGGTAGTCGCCCGTGCCGGTGGCGGTAGCCGCAGCCAGCGCGTGGCTGGTCATGCCGCCCACCGGCGACTGGTTGACGAAACCCACGGCATCGACCAGCGCGCCCTTGAGGTCGACGTTCACATTGACCGTCGAGTTGTGGGTCAGGTCCGGAATGCGTGCCTCGCCCTTGACCAGTTGCAGGCCCGGCAGGCCGGCGACCTTGCCGCTGGCGCCGTTCACTTCAAGCGCCGCGCGGTTGAAGACCAGTTCGCCGCCGAGCTCGGTCAGGGCCGGCCATGGCGCCGCGCCGGCCGGCTGAATCGTCTTGGGCACATAGGCGAAGTGGCCGTTGCGGATTTTCGCGGACACCCGGAAATCCCCTTGCGCCGGGTTGGTGAAAGGCAGGTGCTCGAGCGGGCCCTTGACCTTGAACTTCACGTCGCTGACCTGGCCCTGCACCACCGCATCGCGCACGTAGTGGCGTACGGGGTCGGGCAGCACCAGCGGCAGGTAGCGGTGCACGCGCGTGCCGTCGCCCCGGCTCAGGCTGCCTTGCAGATCGAGCACGCCGGGGAAGCGGTGGTCGGGCGTGCCCGCGGCGGGCGCCGGGCCGGCGGCGTCCTGGGTGCGCCAGCTGACCTGCGCCTCGCCCTGGGCGTCCGCATTGGCGAATTGCAGGTTGCGCAGCTGGGCCTCGATTTTCCGGCCCGAGAATTTCCATTGGGCATCGACGGCCAGCTGGTCAAAGGGCACCAGCGAGTCCTCAAAAACGCCGGGAAGGTCGAGCGCGCCATTGGCGATCCTGACCTTGGCCTGCCCGCCGTCCTGCGTGAGGTCGAAGTCGATCGCGGCGCCGCTGATGCCCGGCCGGCCGGGCTTCGGATGCGCCGGGGCACCTCCCGCGGGCGCCGAGGCCGTGGCCGCCGGCGCCGGCAGCGCGGCAACGCTCAGGCCCGCGACCCGGCCTTTCGCGGCATAACTGCTSGGCGCGGCCATGGGCCCCTGCCAGCGCGCCTCGACGGCCTCTACCAGCCCCTTGGGCGCGAAGGACGTGATGAAGCCGTGCGTGGCGGCATCCAGTGGCAGGCGGTTGGCGATCTGCGCGAGCGCGGCCAGGTCCAGTTTGTCGGCCTTGAGTTCCGTGTGCTGCGGCGCGCCGGCTTCGTCGCCGGTGTGCACCAGGGCCACATTGCCGCCCGGCCACTGCAGGCCGTCACGGGTGCGAAAACGCAGGCCCTCGGTGTTGAAGTCAAAACCGTTGGCGCGCTGGCTGCCGCCTATGCGCCCCGCAACGGATTCGAAAGCCAGCGGCTGGAGCTTGGCGCCGAAACGGGCATCCACGTCCTGCAGCGCCACGTCGGCCGTCCCGCCGGTGATCCGGCCCTTGCTCACGTCTGCCCAGGCGCGCAGCGCGCCGTTGCCGCGCGCCAGTTCCACGCCCAGCGTGTCCATGCTGACGTACTGCCGCACGCGGGAGGCGTCGACACGGCCGAACTCGGCGAACAGCTGCCCGGTCCAGGTGTCGAAGTCGCCGGCACCGCCCGACAGCAGGGATTGGCGGAACATGCCCCTGACGCTGAAGCGGTCACCCCATTCAGCCGGCGGCGTGGCGTCCAAACGCAGCAGGTGCCGGCGGTGCGCGTTGCGCATGACCCAATCGACCTGCGTGAGCGCCAGTGGCGGCGCGCCTTGCAATTCGTCGGTCCAGCGCACGGTGCCGCCGCGCATGACAAATTCGGTTTGCGAGAAAAACCAGTCGGCCGCGGCGCTCTCGCCGCCCGCCCGGTCCTGCGAGACGTCCAGGCCGCCCACATAGATTTTTCCGTTCGCGGCGCGGCGGATGTCCAGCTCGGGCTTGTCGATGGAGATCTGCTCGAAACCCAGCCCCCAGATGGAAGAAGGCGACAGGGCGCCGAGCACGCGCGGCAGCCTCAGGGCTTCGCGGCCCTGCGCGTCCAGCAGGGTGACGTCGCGCAACTCGAAGGACGGGATCATCCCCTGGGTGTGCGCGGTGATTGCACCGATGCGCACAGGCACCCCCAGGGCCTTGCTGGCCTCTATTTCGAGGCGCGGACGGAATTCGCCGATTCGCGGCACAATCCAGCCATGTAGCACGAACCAGCTCAGGCCGAAGAGCAGCCAGGCAGCGGCGACAAGCCACAACAGGACGCGCAGGATGAGGGCAAGCCAATGCAGGCGGCGCGGCGGCAGGGTGGACAGGCTGGGAATCGTTGGCTCCATTGACTTGAGAATTATGACCGCCGGGGCCGGTATGCGCCCGGCGGGGGACCATGAAGTTTTGTGAAGTAGTGTGATGACCGTTGCTCTGACCGCCAGCCCTGACTCCCCCTCCGCCGCCGGACCGGCGGCACCGGGCGCGTCGGGCTATTCCCGCTTCGTCCAGCGCGTTCGCCGTCGCTATGCAGAATTGCTGCCGCTGCTGCCTCCCGGTGCGCCGGTGCGCGCGGGCATGCAGCTCGCCCTGGACGCGCTGCTGGCGCAAGGCCTGGAAACCGGCGCCGCCTTGCGCGTGCTGCGCCAGTTGGTCATGGAGAGGCTGGTGGTGCTGGACTGCGACGGCCCCTGCGAAGATCAGGCGCCATTGAAGGTCGTGACCTGCGCCATGACCGAACTGGCGGAGCTCGCCCTCGATGTCGCGATGCGGGATTCGGCCCGCATGCTCGATGCCCAGCACGGCGCACCGCAGGGCCCCGGCCCGGAGCGTGCCCGGATGTGGGTGGTCGGCATGGGCAAGCTGGGGGCGCGCGAACTCAATGTCTCCAGCGACATCGACCTGATCTACGTCTACGACCACGACGGCGAAACCGCCGGGCGCGCCGACGGGCGCGGCCAGATATCGAACCACGAATATTTCGCGCACCAGGTCAAGGCCGTCTTCAGCCTGATCGGCGACGCCACCGAGCACGGCTTTGTGTTCCGGGTGGACCTGGCGCTCAGGCCCAACGGCAATTCCGGGCCGGCCGCCGTCTCGCTCAGCGCGCTGGAAGAATATTTCCAGGCGCAGGGCCGCGAATGGGAGCGTTTTGCCTGGCTCAAGAGCCGGGTGGTGGCGCCGCTGGAATGCATACAGAGTGGCTCCGCCCAGGCCCTGCGCGGCTCGGTACTGCCCTTTGTGTTCCGGCGTTACCTCGACTACAACGTGTTCGACGCGCTGCGCACCCTGCACCGGCAGATCCGCRAGCACGCGGCCAAGCGCTGCGCCGGCCATCCCGAGCGCGCCAACGACGTCAAAATGTCGCGCGGCGGCATACGCGAGATTGAATTCACCGTACAGCTGCTGCAGGTGGTACGCGGCGGGCAGTTTCCGGAACTGCGCACCCGCCCCACCGTCGACGCCCTGCAGCGCGTGGCCCGCGCGGGCCTGATGCCGCAGGAAACGGCCGACGCGCTGGCGCGGGCCTACGATTTCCTGCGCCGGGTGGAGCACCGCATCCAGTACCTGGACGACCAGCAAACCCATGTGCTGCCGACACGCGACGACGACCTGGCCTGGATAGCGGACACACTGGGCTACGGCAACTGCTGCCCCTTCCTCAGCGAACTCGACGCGCATCGCGAACTGGTGGCCGGCGAGTTCGACAAGCTGCTGGGCGGCAAACCCGACTGCAAAGGTTGCGGCGGCAAGGCCAAGGCGCCGCCCCAGCAACTCGACGACCTGCTGGAGCAGCTTTCCGAACAATGGCCCGAGCAGTTCCGCGCCCGCCTGGCGCTATGGCGCCAGCATCCCCGGGTGCTGGCCCTGCGCGAGGATTCGCGCGCGCGCCTGACGCGGCTGGTGCAGCGCACCGCGGCCTGGCTGGCCGAGGGCGCGGTGACTGAAGAAGCGGCGGTGCGCATCATCGACTGGATAGAGCCCCTGCTCAGGCGGGAGAGCTACCTGGCGCTTCTGCTGGAACGCCCGGCCGTGCATGAGCGCCTGCTGCGCCTGCTGGGCGCGGCCAAGTGGCCCGCGCGCTATTTGCTGCAGCACCCCGGCGTAATTGACGAGCTGGCCAGCGACGAGCTGCTCAAGGAGCGCTTTGACGGCGCGGCCTTCGCCCGCGACGTCGAACAGCGGCTGGCGGCTCTGCGCAGCACCGGCGAGGACGATGAGGAAACCTGCCTGAACCTGCTGCGCCGCGCCCACCACGCGGAGGTCTTCCGCACGCTGGCGCGCGACCTCGAAGGCGTGCTCACGGTCGAGCAGGTGGCCGACGACCTGAGTGCGCTGGCCGAAGCCGTGCTGGACATCACCACCCGCTGGTGCTGGCAGCGCCTGAAAAACCGGCACCGCGAGACGCCGCAGTTCGCCATCATTGCCTACGGCAAGCTGGGCGGCAAGGAACTGGGCTACGGCAGCGACCTGGACATCGTCTTCGTTTATGAGGACGAGGACGAACGCGCGCCCGAGGTCTATGCCGCCTTCGTGCGCAAGCTGATCAACTGGCTGACCATCAAGACCGGCGAAGGCGACCTGTTCGAGATCGACACGGCCCTGCGTCCCAACGGCAATTCGGGCCTGCTGGTCACGAGCTTCGAGGCCTATACCCGCTACCAGCAGCAGCGCGGCAGCAACACCGCCTGGACCTGGGAACACCAGGCCATGACGCGCGCGCGCTGCGTGCTCGGCGGCGATGCGCTACGGCAGCGCTTCGATCAGGTGCGCGAAACCGTCATCACAGCCCCGCGCGACACCGTGGCGCTGCGCGGTGAAATCGTCGCCATGCGCGAGAAGGTGCGCAGCGCGCGCCCGGTGCGGGGCGACAAATTCGACGTGAAGCACAGCCCCGGCGGCATGGTGGACGCCGAGTTCGCGGTGCAATTCCTGGTGCTGTCCGAGTCCGCGCGGCATCCGGAGCTGATCGCCAACGTGGGCAACATTTCCCTGCTGCAGCGCGCCGAGGCCGCCGGCCTGCTGCCGGCTGGCGTGGGCCAGCGTGCAGCCGCCGCGTACCGCGAACTGCGCCGCGTCCAGCACCACGCGCGCCTCAACGAGGAGCCGACCCAGGTCAGCCCGCCGGCGCTCCAGGCCGAGTGCGACGCCATCCGGCAGTTGTGGATTTCCACCTTCAAA
Source organism: Polaromonas sp. P1_G1 (assembly GCF_056405595.1). Lineage (NCBI taxonomy): Bacteria > Pseudomonadati > Pseudomonadota > Betaproteobacteria > Burkholderiales > Comamonadaceae > Polaromonas > Polaromonas sp. P1_G1. The sequence goes on along the minus strand of NZ_JBFUBU010000029.1, from coordinate 47,571 downwards.
TCAAACGACTGATTTAATTCAATCATTTGTTTGATTCATGTGCTTTAATGCGGGCACATGAATGCCGTTCCTCGCCCCAAAACAGCCTCGCGCGCCGCCGGCCCTGAAGGCGAAACCCGCAAGCAGCGCTCGGACGGTGCCCACGCCAGGACACAGCTGCTGCACACGGCGTTGCGCCTGTTCTCCGAAAAGGGCTTTGCCAAGACCTCGATACGCGACATCGCCCAAGCCGCGGGCGCCAACGTGGCGGCCGTCAGCTATTACTTCGGCGACAAGGCCGGGCTCTACCGCGCCGTGTTCACCGAGCCGCTGGGCAGCGCGCGCGACGACATCGCGCTGTACAACCAGCCGCATTTCACGCTGCGCCAGTCGCTGGAAGGTTTTTTCTCGGGTTTTCTGGAGCCCTTGCGCCAGGGCGAACTGGTGCAGCTGTCGACGCGGCTGCACTTTCGCGAGATGCTGGAGCCCACCGGACTCTGGGCCGAAGAAATCGACAAGGGCATCAAGCCCGCGCACGCGGCCCTGGTGACGGTGCTGTGCCGCCACCTGGGGCTCACCAAAGCCGACGACGAGGTGCACCGGCTGGCGTTTTCCATCACCGGGCTGGCGATCCACATGTTCATCAGCCGCGAGGTGGTGGACGCGATCCGGCCCCAGCTGTTCGGCGCACCCGACGCGGTGGGGCAATGGGCCGAGAGCCTGGTGGCTTACGCTGAAGCCATGGTCGCCGTCGAAACAGCGCGCCGAAAACACCTTCCCGAGCATCCCGCGGCCGGCACGCCGCGCCTGAAAACCGCAAGCCATGAAAAAACCTGATTTCCGGCGCAAGCCATTCCGCCTGCCGGCGCTGGGGCTTCTGGCCGCCTGCGCGCTGCTGGCCGGGTGCGCCACTGACCTTTCCCCCTACCGCATGCCGGCCGCGCCCATTCCCACGCAGTGGCAGGCGCCCCTGCCCGCCGCGGCGCCGGGCACCACCTCGGCCTTGCCCCATGACGGCACCCTGGCCGGGCTGTCCCGGTGGTGGGGGCAGCAAAACGACCCCTTGCTGGTCGAGTTGATCATGGCTGCGGAAGCGGTCAGCCCCAGCGTGTCGACGGCGCGCTCCAATATCGAGCAGGCGCGGGCTTCACGCGTGGCCTCGGATGCGGCGATGCTGCCCACACTCGATGCCGTGGCCAGCGCGAGCCGCGGACGCTCGGCGCCGGTGAACCGTGCGGTGCCGCCGATTGCCACGACCCTGGAGGCGGGCCTGCAGGCATCCTGGGAAATCGACCTGTTCGGCCAGTACGCGGCCAGCCGGGATGCCGACCAGCACCGCTTTGAAGGCGCCCAGGCGACCTGGCACGCCGCCCGCGTGTCCATGGCCGCCGAAGTCGCGACGCAGTACTACAGCCTGCGCGCCTGCGAAAAACTGCTGGAGGTCGCGCGCGCCGACGCCGCCTCGCGGGCCGAAACCTCGCGGCTCGCGGACCTGAGCACCAAGGCCGGCTTCCAGGCGCCCGCCACCGCGGCCTTGGCCCGGGCCAGCGCCGCGGAAGGGCATGGCAACGCCATCCAGCAGCGCACGCTTTGCGACCTGGACATCAAGGCGCTGGTGGCACTCACCGCGATCGACGAGCCCGCATTGCGGCAAAAGCTGGCCGGCGCGCCCGTCGACCTGACGCAGGAGTCCATGGCGCCGGTGATCAGCGTGCCCGCCGAGGTGCTGGCCCAGCGGCCCGACATCTTCAATGCGGCGCGCGAGGTGGATGCGGCCCGCCTGGAAGTGGGCAGCGCCCGCGCGCAACGCTTTCCGCGGCTAAGCCTCAGCGGCTCGGTCTTCACCACCAAGTCCCGCACCAGCGCTTCGACACAGCGTTTCGACACCTGGACGGTCGGGCCGCTGCAGCTGACGGTTCCGCTGTTTGACGGCGGCGCCAGCGAAGCCAACGTCGAAGCCGCCAAGGCGCGCTACGAGGATGCCGCGGCCCAGTACCGCGCCAGCGTGCGCAAGGCCGTGCAGGAGGTGGAGGAAGCGCTGGTCAAGCTGCAGAGCACCGCCGAACGCAACGAGGACGCGCGGGTCGCCGCGCAGGGCTACCGCGCCTCCTTCACCGGCACCGAAGTCCGCTACAAGAGCGGGCTGGCCAGCCTGGTCGAACTCGAAGACGCACGCCGCACGCTGCTGGCCGCGCAAAGCAATGTGGTGACGCTGCAGCGCGAGCGACGCAGCGCCTGGGTCGCGCTGTACCGCGCACTGGGCGGCGGCTGGACCAGCGACCAGCCGCCGGTGCCGCCCCTGGCCTCCGAAGTCTCCGCCCCCTTCACGCCCGCCGCCATCACCGCGCCCTGAGGCACACCCCCCGACACCCCGACAGAGCCCCTGCACACCATGCCAAAACTCAAGCCCACCCCCTTTGCCATCGCCGTGATCGCCGCTGCCGTGCTGCTTGCGGGAGGCGCCGCCTTCTTCCTCTCCAGGTCGGAAGCCAAAGGCGATGTCAACCCCGAGGCCAAGCCGGCCCTGACCGTCGCCACGGCGCTGCCGCAACAAATGACCTTGCCGGTCAAGCTTAGCGCCAACGGCAACATCACGGCCTGGCAGGAAGCCGTGATCGGCTCGGAATCCAACGGCCTGCGGCTGGTACAGGTGCAGGCCAACGTCGGCGACCAGGTCAAGGCCGGCCAGGTGCTGGCCGTGTTCTCGGGCGACAGCGTCTTGGCGGACACCGCGCAGGCACGGGCCAGCCTGATCGAGGCACAGGCCACCGCGGCCGACGCGGCCGACAACGCGGCGCGCGCGCGCACCCTGGCCAGCTCCGGCGCGCTGAGCGACCAGCAGATCAACCAGTACAACACCGCCGAGCAGACCGCCAAGGCGCGTGTCGAGGCGGCCAAGGCCGTGCTCGACGCGCAGCAGCTGCGCGGCAAGAACACCCAGGTGCTGGCGCCCGACAGCGGTGTGATCTCCGCCCGCACCGCGACCGTCGGCTCGGTGGTGCCCCAGGGCACCGAACTGTTCCGCCTGATACGCGGCGGCCGCCTCGAGTGGCGCGCGGAAGTCACCTCGGCCGAGCTGGGCCGCATCAAGGCCGGCACGACGGCCAGGGTGCTGGCCGCCAGCGGGGCCGAGCTCAAGGGCCGGGTGCGCATGATCGCCCCCAGCGTGGACCCGCAGACCCGTGCGGCGCTGGTCTACGTGGACCTGCCGGTTTCCGCCGGCATGGCCTCGCCGGCCAAGGCCGGCATGTTTGCCCGCGGGGAGTTCGAGCTGGGCGAGACGCCCGCGCTGACCGTGCCGCAGCCGGCGCTGGTGGTGCGCGACGGTTTCAACTACCTGTTCCGGCTCAACGCCGACAACCGCATCAGCCAGCTCAAGGTGCAGACCGGCCGGCTGGCCGGGGACCGGATCGAGATCACGTCCGGCCTGGCCGCGGACGCGCGCATCATCGTCAGTGGCGCGGGTTTCCTGAACGACGGCGACCTGGTCAGGGTGAGCGATGCCGTTCCGGCCTCGGTCCCAGCCAAGCCGGYGCCGGCCGCCAGCAAGTAAGGAGCAGGCCATGAATGTCTCTTCCTGGTCGATCAAGAACCCGATTCCGGCGGTCATGCTGTTTGTACTGCTGACCTTTGCCGGCATGCTGTCCTTCAAGGCGATGAAGGTGCAGAACTTTCCCGACATCGACCTGCCGACGGTGTCCGTGACGGCCTCGCTGCCGGGCGCGGCGCCCGCGCAGCTTGAAACCGAAGTGGCGCGCAAGCTGGAAAACTCCATCGCTACGGTGCAAGGCCTCAAGCACATCTATACCAAGGTACAGGACGGCGGGGCGACCATCACCGCCGAATTTCGGCTCGAGAAACCCGTGCAGGAAGCCGTGGATGACGTGCGCGCCGCGGTGTCCAAGGTACGCGGCGACCTGCCCGCCGACGTGCGCGAGCCCGTCGTCTCCAAGATCGACATTGCCGGACAGCCGGTGCTGGCCTTCACCATCCGCTCGCCGCGCATGGACGACGAAGCGCTGTCCTGGTTTGTCGACAACGACATCTCGCGCAAGCTGCTGGCGGTGCGCGGCGTGGGCGCGGTCAACCGCGTGGGCGGCGTCTCGCGCGAAGTGCGCGTCGCGCTGGACCCGTCGCGGCTGCAGGCGCTGGGCGCCACGGCATCCGACATCTCGCGCCAGTTGCGCCAGGTGCAGACGGAAAGCGCCGGCGGGCGCGCCGACCTGGGCGGCAGCGAACAACCCATGCGCACCCTGGCGACGGTGAAATCGGCTGCGGAACTGGCCAGCATCGAGCTGGCACTGAGCGACGGCCGGCGCATACGCCTGGACCAGGTCGCCACCGTGACCGACACCACCGCCGAACCGCGCGCGGCAGCGCTGCTGGACGGCAAGCCCGTGGTCGGCTTTGAGGTCGCGCGCAGCCGCGGCGAAAGTGAAGTAGCGGTGGGCGCGGCCGTGCAGGCGGCGCTGGCTGAGCTGAAGCAGCAGCATCCCGACGTGGAACTGGTCGAGGCCTTCAATTTCGTCAAGCCGGTGCAGGAGGAATACGACGGCTCCATGCACCTGCTCTACGAGGGCGGCATCCTGGCCGTGCTGGTGGTGTGGCTGTTCCTGCGCGACTGGCGCGCCACCTTCGTCTCCGCGGTGGCGCTGCCGCTGTCGGTGATCCCGGCCTTCATCGGCATGCATATGCTGGGTTTTTCCATCAACGTGATCACGCTGCTGGCGTTGTCGCTGGTGATAGGCATCCTGGTGGACGATGCGATCGTCGAGGTGGAAAACATCGTGCGCCACCTGCGCATGGGGAAAACGCCCTACGAAGCCGCCATGGAAGCCGCCGACGAGATCGGCCTGGCCGTGGTGGCCACCACCTTCACGCTGATAGCGGTGTTCCTGCCGACCGCCTTCATGAGCGGCGTGGCCGGCAAGTTCTTCAAGCAGTTCGGCTGGACGGCCTCGCTGGCCGTATTCGCCTCGCTGGTGGTGGCGCGGGTGCTGACGCCCATGATGGCGGCCTACATCCTCAAGCCCGTGGTGGGCACGCACACCGACCCGGGATGGATGAAGTGGTACATGCGCGCCGCCTCCTGGTGCCTGCATCACCGCCTGAAGACCATGATCCTGGCCACGCTGTTCTTCTTCGGCTCGGTGGCCTTGATCCCGCTGCTGTCCAAGGGTTTCATCCCGCCCGACGACAACTCGCAGACCCAGGTTTACCTGGAACTGCCGCCCGGCGCCACCCTGGCCCAGACCAAGGCCTCGGCCGAGCATGCGCGCCAGCTCATCGGCAAGGTCGAGCATGTCAAGAACGTCTACACCACCATAGGTGGCGGTACCGCCGGCGGCGACCCCTTCGCCATGCAGGGCGCGGCCGAAACCCGCAAGGCCACGCTGACCGTGCTGCTCGACGAGCGCAATGAGCGCCCGCGCAAGCAGGGCATCGAAAGCAAGATGCGCACGGCGCTGGAGTCCCTGCCCGGCGTGCGCAGCAAGGTCGGCCTGGGCGGCTCTGGTGAGGCCTATATGCTGGTGTTGACGGCTGAGGACGCCAATGCCCTGCAGACCGCCGCGATGGCGGTGGAGAAAGACTTGCGCACCATCCCCGGCCTGGGCAATATTTCGTCGAGCGCCAGCCTGGTGCGGCCCGAGATCGCCATCAAGCCGGACTTCGCCCGCGCCGCCGACCTGGGCGTGACCAGCGCCGCCATGGGCGAGACGCTGCGCATCGCCACGGTGGGCGACTACGAAGAATCGCTGCCCAAGCTCAACCTCTCGCAGCGCCAGGTGCCCATCGTCGTGAAGCTCGACGACGCGGCGCGCAAGGACCTCAGCGTGCTGGAGCGCCTGGCTGTGCCCAGCGTCAAGCCCGGCGTCGGCCCGGTCATGCTGGGGCAGGTGGCCACGCTGGAAGTCACCGGCGGGCCGGCCGTCATAGACCGCTACGACCGCTCGCGCAACGTCAAATTCGAGATTGAACTGTCGGGCCGGGCCCTGGGTGACATCACCGAAGCCGTGAAGCTGCTGCCGGCCATCAAGAACCTGCCGGCGGGCGTCAAGGTGGTGGAAATCGGCGATGCCGAAGTGATGGGCGAATTGTTTGGCAGCTTTATCCTGGCCATGGCGACCGGCGTTCTGTGCATCTACATCGTGCTGGTGCTGCTGTTCAAGGACTTCCTGCATCCGGTGACCATCCTGGCGGCCCTGCCGTTGTCCCTGGGCGGCGCCTTCGTCGGGCTGCTGATCGCGCAAAAGAGTTTTTCCATGCCCTCGCTGATCGGTCTTGTCATGCTCATGGGCATCGCCACCAAGAACTCCATCCTGCTGGTGGAATACGCCATCGTGGCGCGGCGGGACCACAACATGTCGCGCTGGGACGCGCTGCTGGACGCCTGCCACAAGCGTGCGCGGCCCATCATCATGACCACGCTGGCCATGGGCGCCGGCATGATGCCGATCGCCCTGGGCTTCGGCGCGGCCGACCCGAGCTTTCGCTCGCCGATGTCGATTGCCGTGATCGGCGGCCTGATCACCTCCACCGTGCTCAGCCTGCTGGTGGTTCCGGCGGTGTTCACCTATATCGACGACCTGGAGCACTTCATCCGGCGCACCACCAGGCGGCTGCGCGGCGAGCATGGCGATGCGCCCAAGCCGGACACCCCCACGCCGGCCGGCGAATAAAAACAACAGCCGGGCCCGAGGGCACCGCAAAAGCCCGGCTAGCGTGCGATTTTGCGGATTTAGACGGTTTTACCCAATGGGGTTTTACAGCCCTGTCATTTGGGCTGGCTTATACTTACGGGCTTAGCTTTACATTTCTTCACATGTCTAAACGCGTACTGCTTTCGGGCGCAACTGGCCTGATTGGCGGCGAGTTAATGCTTCTTCTGGCCGCGCGCGGCGTCTACAGCACCGCAGTGGTGCGCGCCGCCGATTCGAACCAAGCCCGTGACCGCCTCCTGGAGCGCCTGAAAAAGAGCGTTCTGTGGAAACCCGAGTTCGCCGACATGGTATCCGCCGAGGCAGGCGATGTCATCGAGCCCAATTTTGGCCTGAGCACCGCCGTGCTTCAGTCCGCCGACGTGATCCTGCACTCGGCAGCCAGCACCTCCTTCAAGCCCGGCGCAGGGGTTTACCCTATCAATATCAAGGCAGCCGAGCATTTTTCCGCCATCCTTAAAAACCTGAGCCCCTCGCAGCGCGGCTTTTTCGTCGGCACGGCCGCGGTCACCACCGAACCGCGCGGCGTGATCACCGAAGACATGCCTTTCGCCGGCTATGCCAACGACTACATCCGGTCCAAGCGCGATGCCGAAACTTTGTTGCGCGCCAGCGGCAACCCCTTTGTCAGCCTGCGCCCCGGCATCGTGCTGTCGCGCGGCATTGACGACGCCAAGCTCTCGCGCAACATGCTGTGGTCGATTCCCGTGATGGCCGAACTCGGGGACGTTCCCCTCGACCCGCTGGCCAGGCTCGATTTTGCGCCCGTGGACTACATTGCCGGCGCTTTCGCCGAGATGCTGCTCAAGGACGAACTGGCGCATGACTGCTATCACGTGTCAACCGGCGAAGACTCCATGACGTTCAAGGCACTGGCCGATGAACTGACGGCCACCATGCCGGGCATAGGCAAGCTGGTGATGCGGGGGCGCGATTATGTGCCGACACCCAAATTCGCCCGCCAACGCTGGATGTTCGATGCACTGCAACCCTACCTGCCTTTTTTGACAGCCGATGCGGTGTTCAGCAACGCCCGTTTGCGCGCCGAAATCGGCGCGGCGGCCATTGCGCCGGCGCCCGTCAGTTATTTAGGGGAGCTCCTGGGAACGTTCAGCCTGTCGGATGCAGTCCGGCAGATGTACACCCCCTGAAGCACAAAAACAACGCCACCGCTTTTGTAAAATAACCGTGAGGCATTGAACAATGTTCAGCTGTCACGGCGATGGTGGGACAATGACGCTTTGCATACATACGTACTGGTTGGGTGATGAATTCTGATTTGATCAATCTTTTTGCCGAGACATTTGGCATCAGCGAAGAAAAACTGCTGCCCGATGCCACGCTGGAAAGCCTCGGACTGGACTCCCTGGCGGTCATCGAATTCCTCTTCCAGATCGAAGACCAGTTCGGCATCCAGATTCCCGACCAGGCCAACCCGCCACGGACCCTGGCCGAAATGGTCCAACTGATCGAGCCTTTGCTGCCATCGGGCAAGCCCGCAGCTTAAGCCCCTGGCGGGCGCCCCCAGGACCACCATGCGTCGCGTTGCCATCACGGGTCTGGGCGTCATCTCCGCCGTGGGAACCGGCACCCCGGCGTTTTTTGATTCATTGCTGTCTGCCCGCTCGGGCATCCGGACTGTCGACATTCCCTTTCCCACCGGCACCGAAAGCGTGCTGGCCGGCGCGATCGATTTTGATCCCGACCCGCACTTTCCCCGCGCCCGGCTACTGACCATGGACCGCGTCAGCCAGTTTGCGCTGGTGGCTGGCCGCGAAGCCATGGCCCAGGCCGGCCTGAGTGATTCCGCCTCCGTGCACAACAGCTTTGCCGCGGAGCGCTTTGGCGTGTCCCTGGGCACGGGTAGCGGCGGCGCCAGTTCCACCGATGTGGCCTACACGGCACTGCTGGAACAAAAGGTCGCGCGCCTGCGCCCCATGACCGTCGTGCTGGCGATGAACAACGCCATCGCGGCCCACGTCTCGATGGAGTTCGGTTTAAAAGGGCCGAGCAGCACCATCTCCAATGCCTGCGCCTCGTCGGCCACCTCCATCGGCGAGGCTTTTCGGCAGATACGCCACGGCTATGCCGACGCCATGCTGGCGGGCGGCTCGGAAGCGCTGCTCAATCGCGGCACCATCAAGGCCTGGCAAGCCATGCACACGCTGGCCAGGCCTCATGCCGACGGCCCTGAAACATCCTGCCGCCCGTTTTCCGCCGATCGCAGCGGCCTGGTGCTGGCCGAAGGCGCCGCCATGCTGGTGCTGGAAGAGTGGGAAAGCGCCAAACGCCGCGGCGCCACCATTCTGGCCGAGCTCTGCGGCTACGCTTCCACCACCGACGCCCACCACCTGACGCAACCCGACGCCCAGGGCCAAGCACGCGCCATGACGCTGGCGCTGGCGGATGCGCAGTTGCAGGCCTCTGACATCGGTTACCTCAATGCCCACGGCACCGCCACCGAGGTGGGTGACGTGGTGGAAACCAGCGCCATCAAGCTGGCCTTCCAGGACTTGGCCACTCGCCTTCCCATCAGCTCCAGCAAAGGCGTGCATGGCCATGCCATGGGCGCAGCGGGCGCCATGGAATTCATTGCAAGCGTGATGGCCCTGCGCACAGGGCAACTACCGCCAACGGCCTTCCTGCACCATCCCGACCCGCGCTGCGACCTGGACTATGTCCCGCTCACGCCGCGCGGCGCCAAGGGCCTGCGCGCGGTGATGTCCAACTCCTTTGCCTTCGGCGGGTCCAACGCCGTGCTGATCGCCAAATCGGCCTGATCAGAGGCCGCTCGGCGCGGCCCTGATTTTCCTCACCAGCGCGGTGGTCGAATAGCCGTCCACAAACGGGATCGCCCGGGCATCGCCGCCATAAGCCCTGACCACCGCCGTTTCAGCGAGTTTGTCCATGTCATAGTCGCCGCCCTTGACCAGCAGGTCGGGCCGCAGCTCGGTGATCAATTCCAGCGGCGTGTCCTCGCCGAACCAGGTSACCAGGCTCACGGATTCCAGCGCCGCCATCATGATGGCGCGGTCCTGCTCGTTGTTGAGCGGCCGGTCCTCCCCTTTGCCGAGCCGGCGGGCCGAAGCATCGGTATTCAAGGCCACCACCAGGCTGCCGCCCAGCGCACGCGCATGGGCCAGGTAAGTGGCATGCCCACGGTGCAGTACGTCAAACACGCCGTTGGTGAAGACGACGGGGCGGGGCAGCGCGGCCAGACGCCGCGGCGCCTCCTCGCGGGAGACGATTTTCTGTAGAAAGAGGGGGGGCTGGGGATCGCTGGGCATCCCGCGACTTTAACGGAAGGCTTGGGCCACGATCTCAACCAGCAGGCCGCCGTCCAGCTGCGCGCCCACTACGGCGCGTTGCGGCCAGACGGTGCTGTCGTCGCCTATCCACTCGTGCCAGATAGGGTCCAACTGCTTTTTATGCTGCATGTCGACCAGAAATATCTGCACGCTGAGCAACGCCGTGCGCGAAGCGCCCACGTGCGCCAGGTGGGCGTCAAGCATCTCCAGGGTTTGCGAAAGCTGCCCGGCGAAATCCAGCGAGGCGTCGCTGGCGTTGGCCACCGCGAACACCTGGGCGCCATGGGCAACCACCCGGCTTCTGCCGCCCGCTGAACTTGGCCAACGCAGATCCTGCATCAGGCGCCGGCGGGCGCCGGCTTGGCGGCGATGGAATCGACGATTTCCTTGCCGATCTCTTTGCGGTAGCGGTTCAGTTCCTGTACGGTCTTGAAGCTCTGGTTCATCAGCAGGCTCAGGTTGTGCAGGATGCGCTCGACCACCTTGCCCTCCCAGACCGCGTCGAACTTGATCTGCGTGTCCAGCCAGTGCTCCAGCCATTCCGGGTTGGGCAGGCGGCTCTGGATGGTGTCGCGCGGGAACAGGCTTTTGTTCACGTGCAGGTTGGTCGGGTGCAGCGCCTGCGCCGTGCGGCGGGCGCTGGCCATCAGCACGCCGACCTTGGTAAAGGCAGTCCTCGCCTCATTGCCGAAGTTGTTGATGGCGCGCTTCATATAGCGCAGGTAAGCGCCGCCGTGGCGCGCTTCGTCCTGGCTCAGCTGGGTGTAGATTTGCTTGATGACGGGCTCGGTGTGCCATTCGCTGGCACGGCGGTACCAGTGGTTCAGGCGGATCTCGCCGCARAARTGCARCATCAGCGTTTCCAGCRCGGGCGCRGGSTCGAACTCGAAGCGSACYKCGTGCAGCTCTTYTTCCGTGGGGGCCAGGTCGGGGCGGAAACGCTTGAGGTATTCCATCAGCACCAGCGAGTGCTTTTGCTCTTCGAAGAACCATATCGACATGAAGGCCGAGAAGTCGCTGTCGTCCTTGTTGTCGCGCAGGAACATTTCCGTGGCAGGCAACGCGGACCATTCGGTGATGGCGTTCATCTTGATGGTCTGGGCCTGCTCGTCGGTCAGCTTGGCGGGATCGAAGCTGGCCCATGGAATGTCTTTGTCCATGTCCCAACGGACAGACTCAAGCTGTTTGAACAGTTCGGGGTAAAGCATTGAGAACTCCTTCGCAATCGAATTCGCAGATAAATCTGCCTTGGATGCCTGCTGTCGCATCCTGGGTACTAGACTGATTTTAGGCGGCTAATGTGACAACTTGCGATTTGTCGGCAATTTACCGGCAAATCAGGCAATTTCGCGGTCCATTCCGGCATGTTGGCCTACTCAAGCGCTGTTTCACTGCACGTTTTCAAGCCCCCAAGCAAGACAAAATCCGGCAGGCGCCGCAGCGCGTACCTTCAGAAGGCATGCCCCATGCCGGTACTTGTGCCGCAAACCGAACACCGCCAGAATGAAACGCGCCGTCCACCCAAAGCCCGAGAGTTTAACCATGCCAGCCTCCAAGCCCCGAATCCTCCTGCTGGGCATGTTCTATTGCGGCGCCTTGCTTGCAGCTTCGCCGGCCACGCAGGCCGCCCCGGCCAGCCCGGCACCTGTCACCTGCACCGGTCTTTTGCAACAAACCTTTTTGCGCCTGCAGGACGAAAAACCCCAGTCCCTGTGCCAATACAGCGGAAAAGTGGTGGTCGTGGTCAACACCGCCAGCTTCTGCGGCTTCACGCCGCAGTACCAGGGGCTGGAGGCACTCCACGCCAAATACAAGGATCGAGGCTTGGTGGTGCTGGGCTTTCCTTCCAACGATTTTTCGCAGGAAACCGGCAGCAACAAGGAGATCGCGGACTTCTGCGAGAACACCTTCGGGGTGAAATTCCCCATGTTCACCAAAACCAGCGTGACCGGCAAAGACGCCAACCCGCTTTTCAAGCAGCTGTCGGCCAAAACCGGCACCACGCCGCGCTGGAACTTCTACAAATACGTGATCGCCCGGGACGGTATCAGCGTCACCAGCTTCAACTCCAGGGACGACCCATCCGGCCAGCCTTTTCTCAAAGAGATCGAAAAGCAGCTTGCCGCTCCCTGACGAAGCGGCGGAACCGTCAGTCATTCGGCAGAGCCGCCTGGCCCTGCCTCGTTAACAAAAATTTACCTGGCAAACCATGTGCCTGGGGAACTACCGGGCCCTCGTGCGCTCATACTTACGTATACGCAATTTGCTCTCGCAAGAGACAAGCGGCGCAGACCAAAACAGTTTCATTGTTGCGAAGCCTTCTGAGCCGTCCAGGTTCAGCTGCAATCCCGGGGCGCTCCTCCTCCTCCCTCCCTCCCTCGTTCGCGCCGGGGCGCTTCGCAGCATTTTTATATTCCAGCCAGCAAGGCGCCTCCCACGGACGGGGCGCCTCTGCCTGCCGCGTTATCGGATTCCGGTATTACCGGTTTGCTGCGATACAGAACCTGCCCGGAGCCGGCTATTCGCCTCGGCTCGGGTCTTCAGCATTGATCAACCGCCACGCCAGCTCAGCCCGGCGGGATCGTTTCCGCGAAGCTGGTGCGCTGCATGAGCTTGTCCTGCAGCCGGGTCAGGTTGGGGTAGAGCTCACGCCAGTTGACCTGCGTGAACCGCAGGTCAAGGTAGCCCAGTGCACAGCCAACCGCCACGTCCGAGAGGCTGAAGTGGATGCCGCTGCAGAAGGCCTTGTCGCCCAGGCCGGTGCTCATGGCCTTGAGGGTGGCCTCTATCTTGCCCATTTGCCGGTCAATCCAGGCGTCGCTGCGCTGCTTGGCACCGCGGCCGCTCCAGGTGGCCTCCAGGCGGGCCAGGATGGCGGCGTCGATCAGTCCATCGGCCAGGGCTTCCCAGGTCTTGACTTCGGCGCGCTCGCGGCCCTGGGAGGGRATCAGCTTGCCGACRGGCGASARGGTGTCCAGGTATTCGACGATCACGCGAGAGTCGAACACGGCTTCGCCGCCTTCCATGACCAGGCAAGGCACCTTGCCCAGGGGATTGGACGCGGTGATGGTGGTGTTCGCCGCCCAGACATCTTCCAGGATGAACTGGAAGTCGAGTTTTTTCTCGGCCATCACTATGCGCACTTTGCGCACATAGGGGCTGGTGGCGGAGCCAATGAGTTTCATGATGGTGTGAGATCGTGGTCCGAGGGAAGTGCATTCTATCGAGTAAGCCCAGCCCCGGGCTGACAGGTTCCCCCAAACGTCGCAAATCTGGACAGTCCCGCGAGCCGGCCCGGGGCGCGCCCTACAATTGAAGGATGAGCTCTTCCACCCCGTTTTCCACCATCAACGCCCTGTCCCCGCTGGACGGCCGCTACGCCGGCAAACTCGCCCAATTACGCCCCCTGATGTCCGAGCAGGGCTATATGCACCGCCGCGTCCAGGTGGAAGTGGCGTGGTTCATCGCGCTGTCCGACGCCAAATTCGCCGAATTCAAGCCGCTGAGCCCCGGCGCCCGCACCTACCTGCTGGGCCTGGTCAAGAATTTCTCGGAAACCGACGCCGCGGCCATCAAAGAGATTGAAAAAACCACCAACCACGACGTGAAAGCCGTCGAATACTGGATCAAATCCAAATTCGAGGCCAGGCCTGAGCTCAAGGGCGCCAGCGAATTTGTGCAYTTYGCCTGCACCAGCGAAGACATCAACAACACCAGCCACGCGCTGCAGCTCAAAAGCGGCCGCGACCTGGTCGTGCTGCCGGCGCTCGACAAGGTAATTACCCAGTTGCGCGACATGGCCCACCTGTTTGCCGGTGAGCCCATGCTCAGCCGCACGCACGGCCAGACCGCCAGCCCGACCACGGTCGGCAAGGARATCGCCAACGTCGTGGTGCGCCTGGCCAATGCGCGCGAGAAAATCGCCGCCGTCAAGCTGATGGGCAAGATGAACGGCGCCGTGGGCAACTACAACGCCCACCTCTCGGCCTGGCCCGATTTCGACTGGGAAGCCTTCAGCCGCAGCGTGATCGAAACGCCCGAGCCGCTGGGCCTGGGCCTGACTTTCCAGCCCTACAGCATCCAGATCGAGCCGCACGACTACATGGCTGAACTGTTTGATGCCGTGGCCCGCGCCAATACCATCCTGATCGACCTGGCCCGCGATATCTGGGGCTATGTCAGCGTGGGCTACTTCAAGCAGCGCTTGAAGGATGGCGAGATCGGCTCGTCCACCATGCCGCACAAAGTCAACCCCATCGACTTTGAAAACGCCGAAGGCAACCTGGGACTGGCCAATGCGCTGCTGCGCCACATGAGCGAAAAGCTGCCGATCTCCCGCTGGCAGCGCGACCTGACCGACTCCACCGTGCTGCGCAACATGGGCGTGGCCCTGGGCTATGCCGTGCTGGCCTACAACTCGCTAAGCGTGGGCCTGAACAAGCTCGAACTGAACCGCGAAGCGCTCAGCGATGACCTCAACAGCTCCTGGGAAGTGCTGGCCGAACCGATACAGACCGTGATGCGCCGTTACGGCGTACAAGGCGCCTATGAAAAGCTCAAGGAAGTCACGCGCGGCAAAACCGTGAAAGCCGAAGACCTGCATGCGCTGATCCGCTCGCTGGAAATTCCCGAGGCGGAGAAAACCCGCTTGCTGGCCATGACGCCGGGCAGCTACGTCGGCCTGGCGGCCGAGCTGGCCAAACGGGTCTAGCCAGGTGCTGCAGGTGGCGTCGGCATGTCGGCGCCGCACTGCCAGCACTGCTCAAAACCACCTTCCACTGTCTCGCCGCAGGCGCACAGCCAGCGCCGCTGCGGCATGTTCTGCAAGCTGTGCAGCAGTTCCTTCGCCTGCGCCTCTTCGTGGTCGTGTGTGAGCCAGACTTCAGGCAAGCACTGATCGGGTGGCAGTTCGCCGGCCACGCTGCCCAGGAAGTAACGCTGCACGCTGGCGGCAAAGCCGGCCTGCCGCAAGGCATCCACCCATAGTGCGGCAATAGCGATATTGGGAGCGCGGGCCAATCTGAGCATGCGGCCAGTGTAGCCCGCCCTGCCGTTGATTGCTACCAAATTGATAGCTTAAGGTTCAGGACGGCTCGTCGGAGGAGGCCGGCGTCTTGCTTTCCAGCGCCCGGTCCGCGTAGCGGCCAAAGCGCCAGGCCGTCGCTTCCTGCGTGATGCGCCGCCAGGTGGTGCGCTTTTCACCGGGCGTCATTTCGGGCCAGCGCTGCACCTCGTCGAAAGTGCGGCCGCAGCCCTTGCACAGGGCGTCGCCCTGGCTGGTCGAACAGATCGCGATGCAGGGCGTGTCGGCTGTCGTGTCGTACCAGGCGCGCCAGGCGGCGAGCGCCTTGGGCGGGAAAGTTTTTTCGTCTGCTTCGTCCTCATGATAAAAGACCATGAGGGCATAGACCTCGGCCAGCGCGCGCAGTTCAGGCGCCAGCGTCACGCCGTCCGGCGAGGGCTTTTTGTCGCGCCAGTAATTGATGGCGGCTTCGATGTCGGTGATGTGGATGCCGGGCATGGGGAATAAAGTACCAAATTAGGTGGCTGGCCGCGCCAAATGAGAAGGATGCGCGAGCCGCAGAGCCGGGCCGTTCATTATCGGGCAGACGGGAAATAGCTTCCCCCGACGCGGATTTAGCCGCGATCAGGGAAGATGCCGGCGACTTGCAAAAAATCCATTTTTATTGTCAAATATCCAGACGAAGGGGAGTAACTCCCTCGTTTTGCTGCAATATTCGATAACAGACACCACAGCAAAATCGCTAACAACAAGTCGTCATTACGAAGTTCACACTTCCGGCTTGTTGGGCATGCAGCGACACTGCATGTCGAGCCAGACCTTCGATTGAAACCTGAACAGGTTTGATCGAGGCGTTCGCGGCACCAGTTTCCCTGACCCGAACCACCCACAGGCCTTTTCCGGTTTCACGAATCCGGAAATCCGTTCATTCGGATTTCCAAGTCGAAACTTGACATGGAGTGTGAGCTTGGAACTATTTACCGCCCCCTGGTGGTCCGCCCTTTTGGCGATCATCCTCATTGACCTGGTGCTCGCCGGCGACAACGCCATCGTGATCGCCCTGGCCGCGCGCAACCTGCCGTCCCACTTGCAGAAAAAAGCCATCGTGTGGGGCACCGTGGGCGCCATCGTGGTCCGCTCCGCCATGACCGTCGGCGTGGTGTGGCTGCTGAAAATCCCCGGCCTGATGCTGGTAGGCGGCCTGGGGCTGCTGTGGATCGCCTACAAGCTATTGGCCGACCAGGGCGACAAGGAACACGACGGGCCCGTCGCCAGCACTTTCTGGGGCGCCATGAAAACCATTGTGGTGGCCGACGCCCTGATGGGCATCGACAACGTGCTGGGCGTCGCCGGCGCCGCGCACGGCTCCTTCGACCTGGTCGTCATCGGCCTGCTGGTAAGCATCCCCATCGTTGTCTTCGGTAGCACCATGGTCCTCAAGCTGGTGGAGCGCTTCCCCATCATCATCAACCTGGGCGCCGCCGTGCTGGCCTTCACCGCCGCCAAGATGGTCGTAAGCGAGCAGTTGCTGGACCCGATCTACGGCGGCCCGAATACGCTGCCTTCGGCCGAAAACCTGCACACGGCCGCCCAATGGATCACCTACGCGGTGGCGGTGGCCGGCGTGCTGGGCGCGGGCTGGTGGGCCACCCGGCGCAACCGCTCGACCCGCGACGCGGACCTGATCCCCCACTGAAACCGGCAACCCGTCACCCGCAAGCTTTCTAAAACGACGACAACTCAAGGAGAACTTCATGGACAACATCATCGTGTACGTTGACGACGCCGCATATGCCCAGCAGATGCTGCAACCCATGCTTCCCGCCGGCGGCCCCCGCAACCCGACCCGATGGATCGTGGTCGGTTGCGCACCCCGCGTGACGCACCGCGTCAGCAAATGGGTGACGCACAGCGCGCGCGAAAGCTGGCGCGGCAAGTGGGCGGAAAAAGTCTTCTCCCAGCTGATGCCCGTGCTGGAAAAAGAGGGTGATACGGTACTGACCCAGCTGGCGCAAACCACCTTGATCACTCAGACCGAATCCCTGATCAAGCAGCACGGCGCCGCGCGCGTACTGGATGCGCGCCGGCCGAAGTTCGGCCAGGACATGCAGCCCGTGACAGCCTCCCAGGCCCAGGAAAGCCACGGCGTGCTGGGCTATGCCACGGCGCTGGCCAGCGCCGGATTGCTGGTGGCGACCGACTGATCGGGGGCCATCACCCCATTGCCAATGCGCTCCCAGGGGCGCATTTTCTTTGAGCGACTCGATGGTATTCTTCGGCCATGAAACTCATCCTCAAATGGCTTTTCAGTGCGGCCGCCCTGCTGGCGGTCGCGTATTTGTATTCGGGTGTGGTGGTGAGCAGCTTTACCGGTGCGCTGATTGCGGCCGCCGTGCTGGGCGCGCTCAACATGGTGGTACGCCCCATCCTCGTACTGCTGACGCTGCCCGTGACGCTGGTGACGCTGGGGCTTTTCCTTTTCGTCGTCAACGCGCTCATGTTCTGGGCTGCTGCCAGCCTCACCAGCAGCCTGAACGTCGCCGGTTTTGGCGCCGCGCTGATAGGCTCGCTGATTTATTCGGTGCTGCAGCTAGTGATCGACTTTGTCCTGGAGCGCCTGTTCCTTGATAAGTGATTCCGTCTGGCGCGTTCGCGTGTCGAGGATGGAGCCTTCCACGTAATCCGAGCTGCCGGGATTGCTGCGCATCAGGCCCTGTGCTGCCTTGAAGCGGTCCAGCGCCGCCGGATAGTCCAGTTGCGCCGCGCGGCTTTCCGCTTCGGCGCGAATCGCGCGCACATTCTGGTTCTGGTTGCCATAAGCCACGGCAAGCAACTGCCAGGCGGTCGCATCCTTGGGGTGGGCCGCCACCCAGGTCTGCAGCCGGCCGGACACATCCTGGGCCCGCTGCGCCGCCAGCAGCGAACGAGCCTGGGTCAGGACCTCCGCGCGCGACGTGGCTTTTGAAATATCGACGCTTGCGGCCGTCGCCGGGACGACACCGGCCAGCAGGTCGATGTCGACGGCCAGCAAATCCGCGGCACTCGCCGCTTGGGGCGCCTCCGCGACGAACGGCCGGAGTTTTGCCAGCAAGGTTCGGGCGCCGGCGAAATCGCGCAGCTGCGACGCCGCATAAGCGCCGGCGTACACAGCACCGACATCGCGCACGTTTTCCGCCGAAGCCGGTGCCTGCATGACCAGTGGCGAAGTGCGGCGCTGGGCCTCCGTCACCATGGACCGCAGCGCATCCACGCCCGGCGCCGCCAGGATGCGCGCGCGCGAGGCCATCATGGCGTGCAGCACACGGGCCTTTCCGGCCTCGACCAGTTTTTCACGCGAAGGCTTTTCGGCCTCCATGGAGGCCAGTTGCACGCGCGCCTGCGCCGCGGCGATCCGTTCGGTCGTCAGCGGGTGGGAGCGCAAATAGGGGAAGGAGCCGTTATCGTTCAGGCGTGAGGCCTGCTGCAGCTTTTCGAACATGGCGGTCACGCCGCGGCTTTCAAAACCGGCGTCGGTCATGACGCCGAAACCGATACGGTCCGCCTCCCTTTCCATGTCCCTGGAAAAATTGAGCTGGTTTTGCACCGCGACCGCCTGGCCGCCCACGATAGCGGCGCTGGCCGCATCGCCGTTCTTCCCGGCCGCCAGGGCGCCCAGGACCATGGCGGCGATCATCCACGGCGTCTGGCGCGACTGCTGCGTCAGCATGCGCGAAATATGCCGCTGTGTGACGTGGCTGATTTCATGGCCGAGCACGGCGGCCATTTCGTCCGCGCTGCCGACCGCGGCAATCAGGCCCAGGTGCACACCAAAATAACCGCCGGGCAGGGCGAAGGCATTGATGCTGCGGTCCCGGATCAGGAACACCTGCCAGGCAAAGCGCTCATCAAGCTCCACATGCAATTCCCCGCGCGTGCGTGCCGCGGCTATCAGCGGCAGCCAGAGGCTTTGCACATAGTCGACCAGCACCGGGTCGTCGATGTAGTCCGGGTCCCGGTAAATGCTGGCGGCGATGCGGTCGCCGATACGGCGCTCCGCGGCGGCGGCCAGTTCGGACGTTTCGCCCAGCGAAGGAAGGGAGCCCGTCGTGACGCCGGGAGGGCTGGCGGGCGCCTGGGCTAGAGAGAAGTTGGCCAAGGCCACCCATGCGAGAACACCCAGCGCCAATCGGCCCAGCATCCGGCCTTGCCTTGGCGGCCGCCCGTGTTCAGAACGAATCGATGGGTACAAAAGCAATGACCTTTGCGGTGTTGGTGTCCAGCAGGACCGTCCAGAATGTTTTCCGCCCCACCATGGGGATATAGCCTATGGGCCCGGCCTTACCGCTACCGCCGGATGCAAATTTCAGTGCCGCGTCAATTTCACTGGCCTTATCCGGAAAGCGCTTTTTAAGCTCCTCCAGCGGCCGGACGCGGGCCAGAACCTGGGACTTGCCTTGATCGTAGCGCTGCCAGAACCCGGGACGCGCGCCTAGCGGCAATCCCGCTAAAGCATCAAGGGTGGTGTCAGAGCGCTCCTTGTCGTCCTTGAATTCGCGTACCGACAGAAGCGTCGGCCCCGTCAACGGCAGCGTGCCCAACCCCGCCGGCGCCCGCGCCAACTCGTCCGCGGGCACCTCGATGGCGTGAACTGCCCTGAAACGGTCTATTTCAAACACCAGGTGCACGGGACGCACCACGGCAACCGTCCACAAACCATAGGCTAGCGCAGCCAGCTGGAACAGGCCGATCACCGTCAGGTCGCGACGCAGTACCGCAGAGCCCTTTTTAACGTTGAACACCGCCAATGTCAGCAGGGGGCCCATGACCACGTCAACGGCCACCACGATCATGAACAATTCGCGGCCGCCCGAGATTTCCCGGTAAGGATAGGGGTACCAAACCCAAAAAACCAGCGTGGCCGCGAGCGCCGCAATCGCTAGGCTGATACCAAAATGCACGCCCGCCGCCAGCAGACGGCTCTGGAGAGGACTCTGATTCACAAACATGGTCTTATGATGAGGGCCCGTTGTAAAGGTTTCGTAAAAGCATGGCGTCCCCTCCCGTACTCACCCACTTTGACGGCCAAGGCCAGGCCCATATGGTTGACGTGGCGGGCAAGGCAGCCACACACCGTGTCGCCATCGCGCAGGGCCGTATCGTAATGAATTCGGCGACGCTGTCCATCATTCTGCAGGGTAACGCCAAAAAGGGGGACGTGCTGGGCATCGCGCGCGTCGCCGGCATCATGGCCGCCAAGAAGACCAGCGAACTGATCCCCTTGTGCCACCCGCTGGCACTGACCCGCGTTGCCATCGACTTCCTGCCGCAAGAGAGCGATTCCAGCATCACCTGCCGCGCCACCGTGGAAACCGTCGGCCCGACAGGGGTGGAAATGGAGGCACTCACGGCGGTGCAGGTGGCGCTGTTGACAATTTACGACATGTGCAAGGCAGCCGACCGCGCCATGACCATCACCGACGTAAAGCTGCTCGAAAAGCACGGCGGTAAATCCGGCAGTTTCACCAACCCCTGAGCCGGCCTAGGGCAGGCGTTCGATGCCCGGGGGCAAGCCGGCCTTGGCCGCGGCCCAGCGCGCATGCTCCTTCGGGAATGCCTCCCGGTAGCGCGCCAAGTGCGCCAATGCCTCATCGTCCAGGCCCAGCATGACGGCGCTTTCAATCACTTTTTCGATCACCACCGGCTCGGGCGAGTAGTGCAACAAAGCCGTCGCCGTATCGAAGGTCCAGCGGGCGTTATCCCGTGTCAGGGGAGTCAGCGCCAGCTCGGCAAAACGGACCTGCTTGCGAAACAGCCAGGAGTCCCCGATCTTGGCGAGGGTGCCCTCGCGGTAGGCCGCGCTGCGGTCTTGCGGTGCCATGTAGATCTGGCTGACGCGGTGGTAATCCCATGCGGCGTAGGCGCAACACCCCATCACTATTGCAGCCAGCAGCCTCCTGGACACGGGAGCCCTGGTCGCGCCAATCCCCGGCGTTTTATCGCCGGTGCGCCACAGCAAGCCCACGCACAGGCCGAAAGCGATCTGAAATGGTCCGTACCACAGCGGATACTCCAGCAGGCTGTGCAGCAGAATCACCGCCAGCACGCCCCAGGCCAGCTGGCGCACGGGATCCGTCTCGCCCCAGGGCCGCTGCCGCGCCGCCCACCACGTCCCAAGGCCGCAAACCAGCAGCGCCATCGGGATGCCCAGCTCAACCGCCAGATGCAGGGGCAAGTTATGGGCGTTGTCCAGAATGTCACAAAACCGCGGCCCGGCATACAGGGTGGCGTAGTGTGCATAGTCCAGTTGCCCCCAGCCCCAGCCGAACCATGGTTTCTCCGCGATCAGGTGCAACACGTTGGACCACAGCACGACGCGGCTCGCGCATGCCAGCTCGCCACCGCGCAGCCGTGCCAGCATCCCGTGCGCCGCCGGGTCGAATCCCAACAACCATGGCAGCGCCAGAGTCGCCAAGGCATAGGCCAGCACCGCCGTGATCAGAAGGCGTAGAACGCGAGGCTGGCGCCACGCCCCCCACACCCCAAACAGCACACAGAGCGCAAGCAGCTGCAACAGGCCCGTGCGGGAGGAAGACGCGGCGTTGCCGACGGCGAGCAGGGCGGCCCCCGTGAGCACCATCCACTGCCGCGGCCCCGAAGCACCGCGCTGTGCAACCAGCCAGACCAAAGCCGCCAGGGCGATATTGGTGAGGCTGGCGAACTGGTTGCGCTGGCGAAGGTTGGCAAATGCCTCTCCCGGCATGGTTTGGCTCACCCAGCCCCCCAGCGCGGCCGCGGCGCCGAAGTATTGGACCAAGCCTATCAGGCTGCTGACCAGGCCGGCCGCCAACCAGGCCCACGCCGCCGGCCCCGCCCACCGCTGGGCAAAAGAGGCATGCAAAGGCAGTTCGCCCGGCATGGGGTGCAGCGAGGCATAAAAAACCAGGGCCGCCGTTGCGGCGAACGTTACCAGCCAGGGCACGACGCCGGGGGAAGGTCCAAGCGCCAGCGGATTGAGCCAGGGCAGGGCTATGAAAAAGGAAAAAACCATTGATTGCATAAGCGGGAGGGTCGAGGTGCTCGGTATGCGGGTGCCGCGTCAGGTTGGCAGCGCCGCAAAAGCTCATGGCTGCGAGATTACCTGATCCGGCGAGGATCCAGGACGCATTGGCAGCAAACACACGCCCCCCCCCCGGACCTGGTCGAGCGGCGCAACCAGCTCCAGGCGCAACACAATCCGCCCTCCTCTTCCTACATGCGTTAGCATCGTCCCGTTCCGCCCCGAAACCGCCGGCGGACGGGACCCAGTGTATGAACGGGAAACAAGAATCATGGAAGTAGTCGCAGTAATCGGACTCGGATACGTCGGTCTTCCGTTGGCCGTTGCGTTCGGCCGGTTGATGCCGACCATCGGCTACGATCTTTCTGCGCAAAAAATCGAAAGCTATCACAAGCACCTGGACCCCAGCGGCACGGTCGCCGAGCCGGACATGCGTGCCGCCACCCAGCTGACCTTCACTATCGACTCCGCCAAGCTGGCGGGCGCCGACGTCTTCATCATCGCGGTTCCAACACCGATCGATGCCGCCCGCAAGCCCGATTTCACGCCCCTTATCCGCGCCAGTGAAACCGTCGGCGCGCAACTCAAACCGGGCGCAACGGTCATCTACGAATCCACCGTCTACCCAGGCGCCACCGAAGAAATCTGCATTCCTGTGCTCGAGCGGATATCGGGCCTCAAATGGCGGCAAGACTTCCACGTCGGTTACTCCCCGGAACGTATCAACCCCGGCGACAGGCAGCACACGCTCGCGAACACGGTCAAGGTGGTGGCCGGAGACGGCCCCGATACCCTGGAGCGTGTTGCGGCGCTGTATGAAAAAGTCGTCAGCGCCGGCGTGCATAAAGTCTCGYCACTCAAGGTGGCGGAGGCCGCAAAGGTCATCGAGAACACGCAGCGGGATCTGAATATCGCCCTGATGAACGAACTCGCCGTCATCTTCAACATGCTGGGCCTGGACACGCTGGAGGTGCTGGAAGCGGCAGGGACAAAGTGGAACTTTCTGCCTTTCCGCCCGGGCCTGGTCGGCGGGCACTGCATCGGCGTCGACCCCTACTACCTGACGTACAAAGCCGAGATGCTGGGCTACCACCCCGAAGTGATCCTCGCGGGGCGTCGCATCAACGACAACATGGGCAAGTTCATTGCGGAGCAGACCGTCAAGCAGCTGATCCAGGCGGACAGGCACATCAAAGGCGCCAAGGTCAATGTGCTGGGGATCACCTTCAAGGAAGACGTGCCGGACCTGCGCAATTCCAAGGTATGGGACCTGATCACCGAACTGCGCGCATACGGCGTAGAGGTGTTCGTACATGACCCGGTCGCCGATGCGGCCGAGGCGCGGCTGGAGTATGGCGTCGAGTTGATTGCCTGGGATTCATTGCCGCAAGCGGACGCGGTGGTGGTTGCGGTGGCTCACGAAGCATTGCTGTCCAAACCGCACGCGTCCTATGTCGACAAGCTGAAACATGGCGGGTGTTTTATCGATGTCAAGGCGCGGTTTGATGGTGGCAGGCTCAATGCGGCGGGGTTCGCGGTCTGGCGCCTCTGAGCCACTGCCCACCAAAACAATGAAAATTCCGCTTCAGCACCCGCCAACAGGCACCGGCCCTGCCGGCCTTTTCCTACGGGCATGCGGACCCGCTTTCCCGTCATGAGCACGGTCATCGTGAACCCGGTGCGGATCTTTGCCGATGTCTGGCGCCACCGCTACCTGCTCGGCCAGCTCATCAAGAGGGACGTGCTGCTGCGCTACAGGGGCGCGATGTTCGGCGTGTTGTGGATTTTCCTCAGCCCGCTGCTGATGCTGGCGATTTTCGCCTTCATCTTCGGCCAGGTCTTCCAGACGCGCTGGCCCCAGCAGGACAGCGGCCTGCCATTCTGGCTGTTGCTCTATAGCGGCTTGATCACCTTCAATGTCTTCGCCGAGACGGTTTCCCGCGCGCCGGCATCGGTACGCGGTTATCCCAGCTTTGTGAAGAAGATTATCTTTCCCGTGCATATCCTGCCCGTGGTTCCCTTAGGGGCCGCCTTGGTCCATGGCGCGTTCAACTTCCTGATCCTGGTGGCCGCGCTGGCATGGGTGGGCGGCTTGCATGGTCAGGTTGTGCTGTTCCCGATTTTGTTGCTTCCCGTCCTCCTGCTAGCCTTGGGCCTCTCGTGGTTTGTGGCGGCGTGGGGCGTGTTCATCAAGGACATGACCCAGATCCTGCCGGTGTTTGTGCAAATGCTGATGTTTCTGTCGCCCGTGTTTTATCCGATGAGTGCAGTGCCGGCCGCTCTGCGCCCCGTGTATCACTACAACCCCTTGGGAATAGTGATCGAAGCCTCTCGCGCCGTCGTCACCGCACAATCGATTGACTGGGGCACCTGGGGTATGGCGTTCGGCTTTTGCCTGGTCGTATCGGTACTCGGCTACGCCTTCTTCCAGCACAGCCGGGAGGAGTTTGCCGATGCGCTCTGACATTGCCATCTCCGTCAAAAATCTGACCAAGACTTACCGCATCTTCGGCCACCCCGGCGACCGGATCAAGCAGGCATTCACGCTCGGGCGCATGCGCTTTCATCGCGAATTCACCGCGCTGAAGAATGTCTCTTTTGAAATCAAAAAAGGGGAAACGGTTGGCATCATTGGCCGCAATGGGTCGGGCAAAAGCACGCTGCTGCAGTTGATTTGCGGGATTCTGAAAGCGACTTCGGGTTCAGCACAGGTCAATGGGCGAGTTTCAGCATTGCTGGAACTGGGCGCAGGCTTCAATCCGGAGTTCACGGGCCGGGAGAACGTCTATTTCCAGGGCGCGGTGATGGGACTCAAGCGATCCGAAATAGACGAGCGTTTTGACGAGATTGTCGGGTTCGCAGATATCGGCGAGTTTATCGACCAGCCCGTAAGGATTTACTCCAGCGGCATGTTTGTACGGCTTGCATTTGCCGTAGCCGTCAACGTTGACCCGGATATCTTGATTGTGGATGAGGCTTTGGCCGTGGGAGATATGGAGTTTCAGGAGCGCTCCATCTCGCGGATGAAGAACCTACAAAGCAAAGGAACGACCATTCTCCTGGTGACCCATGCCATTCCCGCTGTCAGAAACTTCTGCCAACGTGCAGTCTGGCTTGACGGAGGAGACGTACTCATGAGCGGCGACGCCGCCGAGGTTTGTTTTGCCTACCAGCAACGCGTTGATCAAGAACTCCACAAGCAAAGGCAAATAAATCCGGATGCCCCAAATTCCGCGCCGAGCACCCGCGGCAAACATCCATCGGGAAGTGACAAGATCATTACGGTTACCGGTGCCACTGTGGACGCCCAGCAGTTGAACGTTGGTGAAAATCTGACTGTTTGTTTTTCGTTGCATTTCTCCGATTTAGCGCAATCGGTCAGCGAGTTTGGATTGGGCGTTCAAATTCACAACGACCATGGCCGACTGGTTGCGATCTTCAATACCATCCGAGACAACATTTTTCTTATGGGAAGCGTGCGAGAAGTTCGCTTAACACTTCCTCGCACCTCTTTTATTCCCGGCCGCTACTGGATTTCAGCCAATGTTTGCGACCGCCATGTCATGTTCGCCTATGACGAATTCCAACGATGCGCCTCGTTCGAGGTGTTACCTGAATTCAGTCAGTCCGGAATTCCTCGATGGGAAGGGGAGGTAGCGTGTGAACATGCTTGGCTTTGGTGATTGGTGGCGGCGCAAAATCGGACGCATCCGCTTACGGGACTCCGAACGCATTCTCGTTTGCAACAAGGCATTGCTGAAGAAGAAGTCCCTTCTTGTTGGCATTACCCGTGTCCGCAACGAGTCGCTGATCCTGCGCGATACGCTTGATCATGTCTGCGAACACGTTGATGCAATTGTTGCTTACGACGATGCGAGCACCGACAGCACGCTTGACATTCTCCGCAATCATCCCAAGGTCGCCTTGATCATTCAAAACACCTCTTGGGACCGTGAAATTGCTGAACGGCTCTCCGCTGAAACCCGCCACAGGGGGCTACTGCTTCAGCTCGCGCGTTCGCGACTGAACTTTGAGTGGACTCTGTGTTTTGATGCCGACGAACGGGTGATTGGCGATGTCCGCAGTTTTGTTGGGGGGGGCGCGAGCAAAGCTTGCAATGGCGTCCGTATTCAGCTGTTTGATGCTTATATGACGCCGGACGACCAAGCACCTTTTGCGCCAGGCAACAACCTGCTCGGCTTTCGCCGTTTTTTTGGCCCAGAAAGAAGGGATATCCTGATGCTATGGCGAAACCAATCCCACGTCCGATATATGGGTTTGGACGCAAGGGAGCCAGCCGGAGTGGATCAGGTCATCACGAAGTTCTATTGCCAGCACTACGGAAAAGCAATCTCGCTTCAGCAATGGGAAGAAACCTGCGATTATTACGTCAAGCATTTTCCATTCGATACATATGGAAAAAAATGGCTAGCCCGAAAAGGCACCGCAATCCACCAGCAATCCGATTTTTCAAGACCTCTGTTCGAATGGGGCGAGACCCTTTTCCACAATGCGGTTGTGATCCATTGATGCCCCCTGATTCAGCCATCGATAGAAAACACACGCCATTTCACAAGTGGACGCCATGCAAGCCCGCCGCGCACTGATCGCTACACACCACCTAGCCTCCTACGCAGGCTCCGAGGTGCTCACCCTCGAGCTCGCTACGGAGTTACGCGAAATGGGTTGGGATGTTTGTGTTGCAACTCTGCTACCGGGCGCCCCCATGGTCTCCGAGTTTAAAAAACGGGACTTTCAAGTTATCGATATGCTGGCCGAGCCGCTGGCCATCGGCAACGCCAAGTTTGACTTGGTATGGATACACCATGCGCCCGTACTTTATGAAATATTGACCCACGGCGTAGAAGCAGCCACAGTTATTTTTTGCAGCCTTTCCCATTTCGAGCCTCTTGAAGCCGTTCCCGAGCACAGAGAATCAGTCGATCTGTTGCTGGCCCACTCTATTGAAAACAAGAACCACATCATCAATACCTCTGGACTAAGAGAAGATCAGGTACTCCTCTTCCCCAACGCCGTGCCTGGCAACTATTGGGTTCAAAGCAAAAAATTTCACAGCCCGGTATTAAGGCGCGTAGCTGTCATTAGCAATCATCCCCCGCCGGAAGTTCTACAAGCCGCAGAAATCCTCAAGAAGAGCGGTGTCGAGATTGTCCGCGTTGGAATTGGCGGCATTGAGACTTTGATCAACGCCCAACTCTTGCGGAACTGTGACACCGTGCTCACAATCGGGAAAACCGTCCCCTATTGCCTGGCGTCGAAGGTTCCCGTCTATTGTTACGATCACTTTGGAGGGCCAGGTTGGCTCGATGAGGGCAACTTTGACCTCGCCGGCCAGAATAATTTCTCCGGTCGCGGTTTTTCAAAGAAGATGCCGGAAACCATCGTCTTAGAGATCACGAGCGGATATAGCGGCGCGCTCAGTTACTTGGATGCGCACGCGAGCCGGGCGGCCGCGTCCCTCCACCTGCGCCACAATCTCGAACGCCTCTTTGCCCATCGCGTCGATTTGCCCATCAGGAAATTGGGCCTCCCCCGCACCACGCCGGCTTCAACACAGCACGCCCAGTACATCCGCCTAGTAAAAATATTGCGCGGCCGCGAGGCGGAGTTAATCGGTTTCCGCAAGGAAATTTCCCGCGTTAAATCGACCTTGGAGTGGCGACTGGGTTCACCACTTCGCGTTGCCCGCAATTTTTTGCGCCGCACAATCGACGTCCTCAAGAACCATCAGGGCAGGTAGCCGGATAGCGATCCGGAAATAGCCAAGTGATCCACATAGACATAGCGACCACAAAAAAACATGCTCAAAAAAATTTGGCGATTGATCTTCACGGCTTCGTCGTATGCTGCCGTGTCTGGAGGGTGGAGGGCCTTACTTCGAACCGTAATATTGGTTATCAGACATGAAGGATTTGGGAGCTTTTTTTTCAAGCTCAATCGGCTGCTTGGTTTTCCCTCGCAGGTCGGCCGCAGCACCGAGCGTTCCAGGAGCGTGGACGTCCAGAGATTTAGTGCTGCGGAGGCAGCAAGCGTAGCGTCGGCACTGGCTTTTCAAAACCACATCAACCCTCGCGTCTCCATCATCGTCCCGGTCTTCAACCAATTCATACTGACGATCGAATGCCTGGCGGCAATCAACCGCCACCCTCAGGTGACATCATTTGAGTTGTTGCTGGTCGATGATGCGTCCACGGATGAAACACAGACCGTGCTCCCCTCCATTTCCGGATTGCGGTATTTGCGAAATGCCTCGAACCTCGGCTATCTGCATTCCTGCAACGCCGCGCTTCAGCTCGCTCGCGGGGATTATGTTTATTTTTTAAACAACGATACACAGGTTCAGAAGGAGTGGCTTGACCCCCTGGTGGCAAGGCTGGATGTAATGCCCAATATCGGCGTTGTCGGCTCCATGTTGCTTTTCCCCGATGGTCGACTGCAGGAGGCTGGTGCCAGACTCATCAAACCAGTTGATAAAGACCAGGGCGAATTGATTGGGGAGCTAATTGGCCTGGGATGCGCCGCCTCCGATCCTAGCTACCAGTTCGCACGCGAAGTTGAATACAGTTCTGGTGCCAGCTTGATGGCCAGGCGAGACCTGCTGACTGCGGTGGGTGGATTGGATACCAGATACGCACCGGCATATTTTGAAGATGCAGACTTGGCCTATACGGCCAGGCGGGCGGGATACCGTGTTTATTACGAACCACAATCGGAGGTGGTACATCATTTGAGTGCCTCAGTGAACAGAAATTCGGATCTCAAGAAAACCCTTGTCGCACGAAATGCAAAGGTGTTTTTGGAAAAGTGGGATAGCGAAATTACCTTGAACCGACGTATTCGCTCGATCGCCTTCTATCTACCCCAATACCATCCCACACCGGAGAATGATGAATGGTGGGGCAAAGGATTCACTGAATGGACGAACGTGACAAAAGCAACGCCCAACTTCACTGGTCACTATCAACCCCATGTACCGAGTGAACTTGGGTTCTATGATTTGCGCATCCCGGAGGTAAGAGGGCAGCAGGCCAGCCTTGCCAGGGAATATGGCGTCTCCGGATTTTGTTATTACTACTATTGGTTCAATGGAAAACGTTTATTAAGTCGTCCATTGGACGAAATTCTGGCTACAGGTCAGCCGGATTTTCCGTTCTGTCTTTGCTGGGCCAACGAAAACTGGACACGCACGTGGGATGGACAAGACAGTCATGTCTTGATCGCCCAGAATCACAGTTTGGAAGATGACATTGCCTTTATTCAGGGTTTATTCCCGGCCCTTAGGGATAGTCGTTATATCCGGATCGATGGGAAACCACTGATATTGGTATACAAAGTTGGTTTACTTCCCGATGCCGCCCAGACCGTGCGTGCATGGCGGGATCAAAGCCGGGTAGCGGGTATAGGTGAAATCTACTTGGCATATGTACACAACAATACGAACCCGCGCCTTAACGACGATCCAAAAACAATAGGTTTCGATGCCGCAGTTGAGTTTCCACCTTCTGGCAAGGGAGTGAGGAGCCCGGTCCCTCGTCGACTTCTGAACGTGAAGTTCCGTGGACTGTGTTACGACTACGTTGCCACAATGAAAAATTTCATGCTCGCGAGATGCCCTCCATACCTATTTTTCAGAGGGGTGATGCCATCCTGGGACAACACCGCCAGACGGCAGGACTCCGGACATATTTTTCTGGATAGCAGCCCAGAAGCATATGCTCACTGGCTTGAATCCGCCGCCGAGTGGACTGCACGCATGCATGTAGGCGATGAACGTCTCCTATTCATCAATGCGTGGAATGAGTGGGCCGAAGGAAATCACCTTGAGCCGGATAAAAAAAATGGACGTGCCTATTTGGAAGCCACGCGTACGGTCATGCAGAGATATAACCGATGAGGAAGATGAAAACTTCCACATTATGGCTGCGATCACTGTCGATACGGCTGTCTTACGAATGGCAGCGGCTTGGCGGTTCACGCGCTCTTGTCTTCAGGTTGGCTGCAATACGGCGCGCGGAGGGCTGGGCTGGAATTCAAAAAAGGCTGCTCCATTTGACGGCACGGGGCCCCAGATCTGCAACCGACGAAAATACGCATCCAGGAAAGACTGAAGAAAAACGAGCGGACACTGCACCTGAGGAAATTACAGCCCCGGGCGTGCTACTGATCGGGCATCCCCATGCGATTCTGGGCGTTGGCGAGAATCTTCGCGCCATATCGCTGGCTCTGGATTCGTCGGATATTCCATTCAAGATATGCAGCGCTTTCGGGCCCCACTCAAAAGCCAATGCCTTGCTACAAGATTTTTCATATCACGAGCAAGCTGCCACCCTAAATAGAAAACACAGCACGAATCTGTTTTGCCTCAATGCCAATGAGATGGACATGGCGCTCAGCTATCTCGGTTCTGAGATCTTCGACAAGTCCCACAACATAGCATGTTGGATGTGGGAACTCTCAGAATTTCCCGATAAGTGGATCGGTAATTTTCGTTATGTACAAGAAATCTGGGCTCAATCCCGCTTCGTACAGGAGGCAATTGCAAGAAAATCCTCGGTACCCGTCATCTGGATGCCGCAGGTGGTGGAGCCGGGAGCCGCCGACCCCGCGGTTGCACAAGCACTGGGGGTTCCGAAGGATGCATTTACTTTTCTATTTTTTTTCGACTTCACATCGCATGTAGCACGAAAGAACCCGAGGGCGGTCATTGATGCTTTCAACCTCGCCTTCAAAAACAGCGCCGATCATTCTGTTGCCTTGGTTGTGAAAATGAACGGCATGGACAAATGCCCCCATGAATACCGAACCTTCATAGACAGCGTACGCAACCAGGATAAGCGCATCATTTTTATTGATGAAGTTCTTAGCGACCGTGAAATCAAGGGACTGATTTGTGGCTGTGATGTCTTTGTTTCACTACATCGATCTGAGGGCTTTGGTCGAGGAATTGCAGAGGCAATGTATTACGGCAAGCCGACGATAGCAACGGGATATTCAGGCAACATGGATTTCACGAACTACTTTAATAGTTGTTTGGTTGATTACCACTTTGTGCCAGTCCGGAAAGGTGAGTACCCTTTTTGGAAGGGTCAATTTTGGGCCGAACCGGATATTCAACATGCAGCCCAATGGATGCACCGTCTCCATCAGGATCGGCAACTATGCCAATCTATTGGGGGACGCGCGGCGGAAAGCATTCGCGCGACGCACAGTGCGCATGCGGCAGGTATGCGCATGCGGGACAGACTTAATAAAATCAGCGCGGAAAAAATCTGAGCCGAATTCAAGAGAGTGTGATCTGAGAAATTTTCTCACTCTTGCCGGGAAGCTTTGAACGGCGATTTAAAAGTCAAAGGCTATTGCTCTTATCTGATAGCAGGCAATCCATGTTTGAACAGCATTTTTAACTTCCAGGGCAGCCAGTGGAATGGACGGAGAAAAGACGCAGTGCTACTGTTCCTCTTTTCCTGAATTTCATACCTTAAAGTCAGCAGCTTTTTTCGCACTCGCCACAACGCAGCTGGTATCGGGGCATATATTTCCCGCCACGGTCTGGGACTGCGTTTCAGCGCGGTCAGCACAACGCCTTCAATGCAAAGACTGCTTAGGTGCAAAGGCAATACGACAACTAACAGCCAAAAAGGGTAGCAAAGAATCATCACGAACGTCTTATTCCGTTCTGATAACGCCCGCCGTCTGTAGTTGGTGACCAAGCGTCCCGCCATCGCCTTGCCCCCACCAAAACTCCCTCCGACCCGGTGTCTATAGCCCGACTGTCCGAGCGCGCGGACAGGATAGCCCGCCAGTCGCGCCCGGCAACAAAGATATAGGTCTTCACCAATGCTGCCGAACCATTCCGGGAATCCACCGAGCTCCTGCCATAGGGCCCTCGGAATCCACAGGCAGGCGCCCATCACCATTCCAACCTCACTTTGGTCCCGATTTTGGTTTGGAATCGGATTGAGAAAAGGATCTAACAAACTACCGATATCTAATAATGCTCCGCTGTCGAAATCGTATTGGGCTAGGCTGAGAACCGCGGGCTGGTCAAGGCGAGTCGCCTCCGCGAGCAAGGTCAGCAAGGCATCCGGATAAAGCATCGCGTCGTTGTTGAGCAGCAGCAGGTACTCACCCTTGGCCTCGGCCGCCAAACGATTGTTGGCAACGCAAAAGCCCACATTGCTCTCGCTGACAATCAGCCTCGCCTCCGGGTAATGGTCTCTGATATAGGCTACAGAGTCGTCTGTGGATGCATCGTCATGGATCAGAATTTCGACTGTGATCTGGCCGTCCTGTACCAGCACTGACTGCAGGCAGTCGTCGATCATCCCCAAGCCGTTGTAGTTGGCAACACATACGGAAATCCGGGGGCGATTGTCATTCATGTCCGCTCAGCCAGTCCCAGGTCCGCGCTATGCCCTCCGTCAGACCCACTGCGGGTTGCCAAGCCAGCCGGGCATTGAGGCGTGAGCTGTCCAGCACCACGCTACGTACGTCAATACCCCTTCCTGGCCTGAAAACTGTCTGCATTTCCCTGCCACATTGCGCTTCGACAATGCCCCGAACCTGCTTGACACTGAAACCTACGCCGCTGCCAAGGTTGTACGTGCCTGAATCTTGCGGCAGGTTGACGAATCCCATGGTGGCATCAACGACGTCGTCGATGTAAATGAAGTCGCGAGTATTCTCGCCATCGCCCCAGATTTCCAGCGGCGTGCCGACATGGGCATGTTCAAGCACTGTACGCACAAGACCGAATCCGCTTTTCATCTTCTGACCTGGTCCATAGGCATTCGAGGGGCGGAGGATCGTAATGGAATGTCCTTCTATCCTGAGCGCGTTGCAAAAGGCCTCTTGCGAAGCTTTGCTGGCACCGTGATTGGAAAGCGGCGCGAGCGGGCTGTCTTCCGTTACAGGCAGGGCCTGGGGATTGCCATACACCGTCCCCCCGGAGGAAAAGAAGATCAGGTGCGTCTGCGGCTGGGCTTTCAACAGGTCCAGCAAACGCAAGGTCAAGGTGAGATTGCCGAGCTCCAGGCTGGGGCTGGCGGCGGACGCACCGGGTGTGGTGGAGCAGGCGAGATGCACAACCGTGCCGCACTGGGGCAGCACCTGTTCAAGCTGCGCTTCCTGCCCGCGACCGAGGATATGCACGGGCCTTTTCTCCCGCTGCAAGCGTCTGGCCAGGGCACCGCCGATAAAACCGGCACCGCCCAGAAGCAACACGCCATCGCGCCTCACGCGCCGCGCTCCAGAAGATCCCGGTAGGCCGCCGCATAGCGGCCTGCGCAATCGTCCCAGGTGCCTATCGACTCCCTGACCCAGCCGCGAGCCGCCTGTCCCGTCGCCTGGTTAAGCGCGGGATCCTCCAGCCAGTCCAGGCCCTGGCAAAACTCGTCGCGGCTGCCCGCGAGCCAACCGGTAATGCGATGTCGCACCATGTCGCGATGGGCCGGCAAGTCGGAGGCCAGAACCGGCAGGCCTGCGGCCATGGCCTCCAGCATCACCTGCGGCCGTCCCTCATCGTGGCGGCTCAGGGTGATCAGTCCGCAGGCCTGGGAGAACCAGTTTTCCAGCAGGTCCGCCGGATGCGTGGGGCCGTGGTAATGCACCCAGGAGGGAAGCTCAACTGTCTCCTGCATCGGTCCGAACAGGTGCAATTGCCGCGCATCTCCAAAAAGCCCTTCACCCCAGGCAAACAGGTCGCCGATCTTGTCGCGGGTCAACCGGGTCACTGCCAGCCAGTGCCGCGCATTGCCCGCCGGAGGCTGGCGCGCCACGTCAAACCAGGGGTCGTCAACCCCAAAGGCAATCGGGCGGATTTCGGCCAGGTCGCCAAAAGCCTGTTCCAGGGCCGGTCGCATCCACTCGGCATTGGGAGCCAGGATCACGCGGCGTTGCCGCAGCACGGCGCGCAACATGGCCTTCATGCCGGGCAGGCGTAACAGGCCAAAATCGCTTCCCAGCACGGTGATCAATGCCGGCGTCTTGGTGCCCCATAGGGGCAAGGCATTCTGGAGCCAGTTGACGTGAAAGACGTCGACCGGACGGCGGCGATAAGCGCAACCCAGCCGCACCAGCAAGCTCAGAATGGTCCCGACAGCCAGCGCCCGCCGGGTACGCAGCAGGTGCGCGATACCGCCTTGTTGCGACAAGCGTCCCAGCCACAACGCATCGGCCGGTGTCGTTGCGGCGCCCACATCGGCAGGCAGCACGCCCGGCGGCGCCCAAAGCGAAAGATGGACGTCATCGCGCCGCGCCAGCGCGCCCGCCTGGTTGGCAATGAAACGGCCGCGCCAGTCCAGAGGGCTTTCCGGATAGGAGGTGCTGCTCATCAAGATGTTCAAGCTCTTACTTTCTGGATGGCCAGGTATCAGTCAACATACATGGAGCGCGCGGCCTTGCCGGCAGGTTGCACCCGTCGCCATTGGGACTTTTCTTTGAGGCAATCGGCAGCCCATGCCGGGAGCTCCTTACTGCCTATGAACAGGATGCCTGCGTTCGGCATGTTGGCCCATTGTGCACAGTCCCCGCCCTCCGGGGAATAGGCCTTCGCGCCCGTCAAGTATCGGATATAGAGCGCGCGATAGTCGGTCAGTATGATTGTCGAGGCTTCGACGGGGCCTATGCTTTGCTTGATCGCGCGGCTGCTCGGCGAGGTATCGCGCAGTTCCCGGAAGCCCAGGCCGAACTCGGAGCGCCAGCGCGGAATGCCATCGGACGCATAGTTTGCGTGGACTCTGCCGGCTTGATCAAGACCGGCGTAGGCCAGCAAACCCAGCAGCAAGGCCATCAGTATTTTTTGGGTGTTCAGCGCACGATCCGAGAACGCGGAGCTCACCGCGGGCGCCATTGCAAGAAGGAGAAAAGGGAACACGACTCCCACCATGCGCAGGTCGAGATCGACCGTGGTCTGGATTCTCCTTGCATACAGGAGGAAGAGCAAGTAGCCCATCAGCCATACCATTGGAAGCCAGACTTCGGGGGGGCGCAGCCATCGCCCGCCGCCGCGGCGAAATGCCTTGTAAGCCACAAAAGCGGCCGCAATAAGAATCGGGATTTCCAGGTTCGCCCGCAGCACCATGCTGAACGCAAAGAAGGAATGCTCAAACAGGTCACCCATGGTCGCCAGGTCTTCCAGCCACCTGCCGGTTTTCGGCATCCCTCCGCGGGCTGATCCGGAGATATTTCCGGCGAGCTGCCAGTTGCGAAACCACAATGGCAGAGCCACCGCCGCGCCCAATAGCATCGCGCCGGACGAATGCAGCATACGCTTGCCCAAGGCTGAATTCGATGCCACGAGAGCCGAGAATCCCAGTACTGGAAGGAAGACCACACCGGCGTACCGGACCCAGTTGGTACTGCCCGCGAGGATGGCGGCGACCGCGAGCCAGATGAATTTTTCTCCGGACGTCCGATATTTCCACAAGGCAGCATAGGCCAGCAGCACCAGGGGCATGAACAGCGTCTCGCTCCACGCATGGCCGTAAACAATCATGTTGGTCGGCGTGAATGCGTTCACGGCCGCTATGACACCGGCCACCACGGGGTTGCCTGTGGTTCTCCAGCAAATCCAGAAGATGACCAGCGTGGTGAGCGCCAGCAACGTGGGGTTCACCAGCGAGGGCACATCGTCGACATTGCCATCTGCCAGGCCTAGGGCCGATGCCCACAACGCCGGATAGGCTGGGGGCCAGTTCAGCAAAGGTTGCAGTTCCGGCGCCTGTGCCGAGACGTTGCTCGACTGCATGGGGTGGCCAGCCGCGAATTGGAGCGCAGCATCCCGATACGTCAGGGAATCCATCGTGTAGGCAACCCGGCCACCGGTTGCGTAGTGCATCAACCCCAACGCAGCAACTAGTGCGATCACGGCCCATATCAGGGGCATCATCTTGCGTAAGATGGCGGGACTGCCAGTATCCGTGATCGAACTCAAGGGGATTTCCAAACGGGTGAGCGACGGGCGCTCCTTGGCCGTGCGTGCATGTTAATTGCCTTCCTGGTCGGTGGTATCGATATTCTTGTAATGCAGCGCGGAAATCTGCTCGGAAACGATACCGATCAGAAACGTGAAAATTGCAGAGATAAACAACAGCGCGCTCATATTCGTGAAACGGCCGGCAGTCAGATAGGTGTACAGGTAGTAGCCCAGGCCAGTCAGGAAGAAGCCCGCGCTGATCGGGAGGAAAAGTTTCTGCGGCGAAAAAAGCGTTCCTATCTTGATGATGATCAACAGGAACCGCAAGCCGTCGCGCAAGGGGTGAATATGACTGGCGCCATTCGCCCTGCGGGGTGAGTGGATGGGAACATAGGCCACACCGTAGCCGGCGCGGAAAAAGCTCATGGTGATGGTTGTTGGATACGAAAACCCGTTTGGCAACAGGTACAGGAACTGGCGGAAACGGGCTGCGTGAACCACCCTGAATCCCGAAGTCAGGTCGGCAATCGGCTGCATCACCATCCAGCTGGCAAACCGGCTGAAGATGTCATTGGCGGCGGCGCGATGAAGACCGGCTTGCGAGCCCGTCTGCCGTGCGCCTACCACCATGTCGTAACCCTGCCTGTATTTTTCGAGCAGAGCGGGAACATCTTCGGGCTTGTGCTGGCCGTCGCCGTCCATGAAGACAATCACCTCGCCCTGCGCCGCGCGTGCACCGGTTTTGATGGCCGCGCCGTTGCCTTTGGGGTAGGGATGCCTCAGGTGCGTGACACGGCACTCAAGGCATACGGCAGCCGTGTCGTCAGTCGACCCATCGTCGACAACAAGTATCTCGGCATCCGGCAGGAGCGCAACAAGCTGGGGCAAGATGGCGCGCAAATTTGCCGCTTCATTTCTGGCGGGGATGACAACAGAGATTTTGATTGTGTGGGTCATTGAAAGCCTGGGCGGTTCGCGTAACTGTCGTGTCACCTTATTTTGCTGCCAGCAGTTCGTTGATTGTTTGCCGTTCTTCTGCCGAAAAGCTTTCGTTTTGCAACTCAAGCAGCAGGCGCCGCGCCTGCTCCCGCTCCCCCGAAATGAACAGCAGCTGTGCCCATTTGAGGCGGTTGCTCGGATTGCCCGGGTTCAGCGCCAATGATCTTCCAAGGGCCGTGCGGGCTGCCGGACCATCGCGCTCGCGCAACCACAAGTAGTCTGCATGCCAGGAATGCAGGATGGACTGTACCCCAGGCGAGACATCGGGATTGGCAAGAGCGGCCGCGAACAAGCCGTCAACTTCGGCCCTGCCCAGGCATGCCGTACCCGCAATGGCCATTGCCTTGAGACTGTAGAGCACGCCGCTGTCGCCCGGTGCAAAGCGTGTTTCACGCAAGCGCCGAGACAGTTCGTCGATCTCGGCTCGTTCCACTACATTTTTGGCCTTGCAGTCCAGCTGGATCAAACCCAGCAAGCTCATCTTGAAATTGGGATCGACTTCAGCGGCTGCCGTATAGTGCCCATGGGCGAGAGCGTAGATTCGCGAGTCCGGCAAGGTCGCGTCCGGCAGGTCGGACAGGGCGAGCCCCGCTTCATGCCGGGAGCGGGCCGAGGCCGGGTGGTGCAGGGCTTCGATCTGGGTACGCCGCAGCGCATCGCCGAACTGGTTCGCGCGAAGCCCCGTGACAAAGGAAGAGTACCCCAGAGCGATCGCCGCAAGCAGGAGGCCCGCCGTTCTGTGCTGCCTCGGGCCCTCCAGTGCGCGAACCAGTGCCCATGCGGCGACCAGCAAGACACCCAACAGAGGAAGGTAGTTGCGATGCTCATGGGCAAGTTCCAGCGGCA
The DNA here is from genome assembly GCF_056405595.1 of Polaromonas sp. P1_G1. Lineage (NCBI taxonomy): Bacteria > Pseudomonadati > Pseudomonadota > Betaproteobacteria > Burkholderiales > Comamonadaceae > Polaromonas > Polaromonas sp. P1_G1. The sequence goes on along the minus strand of NZ_JBFUBU010000029.1, from coordinate 9,725 downwards.
GCACGGTGGATTCCAGGCTGTGCCCAACCAGGAACCATGCAATCCCGAAGGCCGCGAGTGGCGCGCTTTTACGGACCCTCCAAGCCAGCCAGGCCAGGCTGACCAGTCCGAGCAGCGCCGGCAAAGTCGTCCATGGCGAGAACAGGCCCGTGGAAACGGCGATATCGTCGTGGTACAGGCCAAACGACCCTATCCGCGGTGCAACCATCAGGCCGAGATAGAACCACAGTATCCGCCCCTCCGACAGCAGTCGCTCAAGAAGCGAGAACGGGCGAAGATCGTAGCCGGCCCACAACCATTGCGCGCGCGCCAGCAGCACATATAYGGCCACCCCCGCCAGCAGAAGCCCGGTCAAGGCAATAAAGCCAAGGGCAAAACGATCCAGCCTGCCAAAGGAGGCTTTGCGCAGAGTCACCTCCCAGGCGAGCACAAACAGAGGCAAAAGTACGCCTGTTTCCTTGCTGAGAAAAGACAGCGGCCAGAAAATCGCCCACGCCAACAGGATCCAGGCGGCACCGGTCTGGCCACCTCGTTCCCGTCCGCATATATGAAGCAGCAGGGCGGCGAGAAGAAAAAAAGCGGACAAACTCGTCATGCGCTGCACCACGAGCAGAACAGGAAGAAGCTGGATAGGCTGCAGCAGCCACAAGGCAGCCACCGCGCCGGATGCGATCAGCGTGTTACTTTGTTTCGCCACGGACGTGGCGGTGGTCAGGATGCGGTGCGCCAGGCAAAACACCAGGAAACCACAAGCCAGGTGGATCGCAAGATTGGTCGCCTTGAACACAAGCGGATTGAAGCCGCTGAAATAATAATTGAGCGCAAAACTCAGTTGGGCTACCGGACGCCCGGAAGGGCCCGCGCCGCCGCTCAGGAGCGCTTGATGAATCGACTCCAGCGAAAGGTTTTCCAGGCGCACGCCTTGCGCAAAGAGGATGCTGGGTCCGTCATCGAAAAAGAAGCCTCCTTGCAAACCTGGCCAATAAACGGCCACAAGAACTGAACTGACGACGAGTGCAGCCAGCGCAATGATGTGCGAAGTTCGCATGAAAATGGAGAGCGTAGAGGCAAAGAAAAAAGCCCCTTGGCGAAAGGCCAAGGGGCTTTTTTGACAATTCAATCGATCAGAAGTCTTTGCAAGAACTTGGCAGGTACTTGGCTTCAACAGGGCTGGTGCCACCACCGCAGCTCCACTTCACCTGGCCGGTACTCGTGTCTGTAACCGTGCCACGCAGCACCACCGTTTTGCCGGAAGCACCGGTAGGCAGGCCAGAGGTGCTGGTGGTCGTCACGATGATGTCACCCTGGGTGGCACTTGCACCGCTATAGGTCACGGAAGCCACATACTTCGAACTTTGATTCTGCACACCCATCGAAAGCGCCGTCAGCGTCATGGTGTTCTTCTGTGCGTAGGTTTCCGCGACAGCCGTACGGCCAGAGGAACCAGCCAGGATCACTTCAGACATTTTGGCGCGAACCATGTAGTCCTGGTAAGCAGGCAAAGCCACGGCGGCCAGAATACCGATGATCGCGACAACGATCATCAATTCGATCAGGGTAAAACCCTGCTGGAGGGAACGTTTCATGAAAAACTCCTTAGATGAAAAGCAATAAAAACCAAAAAGGCCCTAAAACTCAGCAGTTTTCATGCCAGTACCGGGCCCCCTCTTGAACACCTGTTCCTGCCGTGGAGATCGCTGGGAAAACAGGGTTTTTGACGCAGATTTTGTCACCTTGAATTTTCGACGTGACACTTTTGTCATGCCAAAATGGGCAGCTCCGAGCCTCTATCCAACCCGCTGAATCACCCAACGCGTCATCTCGTCCGCGTAGTCTGCTGAAATGCCGGCATCGAGAAGCGCCCACTTGAAAACGTTTCCAAGCTGGGCTTTCTTGTAGGTGTTCAATTTATGCTGTGCTTTGAATTGAACAATCTGCACCGCCATTTTTTCCAGGGTGTAATCGACCTTCTGGGCAAATTCCTTGTCCTTCTTTTCCGCTACCTTGGGAATTTTTTCCAGGAAAAACTGCGCAAGAGACGCGCCGAATTTTTTTGCCTCGCCGGCGTCAAACCAAGCCAATGCCATATCGATCCCTGATAGTGTTGCTCGTGCGCTGATTATAGAATCAGCAACGTTTCGCACCAAAGACCAAGCGCTGACGCTCTAGCCGACGCTTGATTCACGCAATCCCGGCCAACGCCAGTGGCCTACAGAGTCAGCGAACCATGGGCCTTTTTGATCGATTCGCGCAACGCGCAAGCACCTCCTCGAGATCCATCGGCGACGCGGCTTCAGATTCCGCCCTGGATGCCGGGCAATGGCTGGACAAAGGCATGCTGCTTGAACAACAAGGCCAAGTGGACGAAGCTTTAAGCTGTTATGAATCAGCTATTGGCTTGGCGCCGACGCTCGCGCGGGCCCATTTCAACCGCGGCAACATCCTGCTGGATCGTGGCGACACTCAGAGTGCACTGGGCGCCTATCTGGAGGCCATCAAGCACAAACCGGATTCAGCCGCTGCGCATTTCAACATAGGCAACGCCCATCTACGCCTTGGGGCCGCCGATGCCGCCGTCGCGGCCTACCGGCAGGCCGTGTCACTCAAGCCTGATTTTGCGGATGCCCACGCCGCGCTTGAGTTGGCGCTTGAGCTTGAGTCCGATCAAGCCGGGGCCTATTTCCGTCAAGGCCTCGCCGAGCAGGATCTTGAGCAGTTTGATCGTGCAAAAGCGCTCTATCGCCAGGCCTTGGCCATCAAAACCGATCACATAGCAGCCTGCAACAACCTCGGCGGCATCCTGCTGCGCGAGGGAAAAGCCGAGATGGCCGCACCATATTTCCAGCGAGCTGCCGAGGCGGATCCCACCAACGCGGCAACGCAGATGAACCTCGGTGATGCCCTGAAGGCCCTTGGCCAGATTGAGGAAGCGATTGCCAGTTACCGCCGGTCGGTGGAAGCCGAGCCCGACAATGCGGCGGCACTGGTTCGACTCGGCAATACGCAGGGAGACCATGGCCTGCACAGGGAGGCTATCGCCAGCTACCGCCGCGCCTTGGAAATCGAGCCCGACAATCCCGAGGCCAACCTGAACCAGGGTAGCGCCTTGCTGGAACTCGGGCAACTTGATCCTGCGGAAAAGTGCTTCCGTCGCACCCTTGAGATCGAACCTGGTTCGGCGGAGGCACACAATAACCTGGGCCTCGTCATGAAGAGGCGGCAGAACATGGACGCCGCCTTGGTTTGTTTTGAAAAAGCCCTGTCCCTTCGCCCCGAGTTCGCGGAAGTGTATGTGAACATGGGCAGCGTGCTGCAGGCCCTCGAGCAAACTGAAGCCGCGGCACAAAGTTATCGGCGGGCGTTGGACATCGCCCCCGGCTCCGCCATCGCGCACTCCAACTACGGTAGCGTATTGGAGCAACTCGACAAACTCGACCTAGCCGAGGCAAGTTTTTTTCGGGCACTGGAAATCGACCCGGAGTATGTTCAAGCCCACAACAATCTCGGCCTTCTTTTCAGTCACACCAACAGGCTCGCCGAATCCATCGCGATCTTTGAGCGTGCCATCAAGATCAAGCCCGATTACGCTGACGCCTACGCGAATCTCGGCAGCGTCCTCAAAGATGCCGGACGCATTGCGGAGGCATCGGAAGCCCTGCGCCGGGCGCTTGAAATTGACCCGAAAAGCTTCCTGGCGCACCACAACCTGCTGTTCATCCATAACTACGTGGCCGACCTGCCGGGGAAAGAGCTGTTAGCGGACGCGGAGCGATTTGGGGAGGTCGCCGCGCGTTTGGCGAATCCCTCCATGCATTGGAACAATTCACCAGCCCCTGACCGGGCGTTGCGAGTGGGATTTGTATCCGGCGACCTCAGCGCCCATCCGGTGGGATTTTTTTTGGAGAGCGTACTGTCGGCACTTTCCTCCAAGCCCACCCCCAACCTGGAGTTGTTTGCCTACCCGACCCGCACCTGTGATGACGAGACCAGTGCAAGGCTGCGCGCATGCTGCAAGGGCTGGCACTCGGCGATTGGGCTTTCCGATGAAGCGTTGGCCCAACGCATCAGAGCTGATGGCATCGATATCCTGATTGATCTCTCCGGACACACCGGGAGCAACCGGCTCCCCATGTTCGCCTGGAAGCCAGCCCCTGTCCAGGTGAGCTGGCTCGGCTATTTCGCGACGACCGGCCTGGCTGCCATTGACTACTTCATCGCCGACCCGTGGACGCTTCCGCCGGACCAGGAGGCCCATTTCAGCGAGCAGATCTGGCGCCTGCCGGAAACCCGCCTGTGCTTTACGCCGCCGGGCGCCAATGTGGCCGTCGGTCCTTTGCCCGCGCTGGCAAATGGCTACATTACCTTTGGATGTTTCAACAACCTGAGCAAGATGAACGATGCCGTGGTGGCATTGTGGGCTGAGGTCTTGAACGCGGTCCCGGACAGTCGCCTGTTTCTCAAGTACCAGCAACTTGGGGAGGCATCCGTGCGGCAACACACGCATGAACGCTTTGCCGCTCACGGCATCCAATCGGAAAGACTGATTTTTGAAAATTACGGCCCCAGGTCAAACTACCTGGCGGCCTACCAAAGGGTTGACATCGGTCTTGATCCTTTCCCTTTCCCCGGTGGAACCACCACGGCCGAAGCCTTGTGGATGGGTGTGCCCGTGCTAACGCTGGCCGGTGAGCGCTTTCTGTCGCGGCAAGGCGTGGGCCTGCTGATGAACGCCGGCCTGCCCGACTGGATCGCAAGCGACCCCGATGACTACCTTGCGCGCGCGGTAGCACATGCCGGCGACCTGCAGCGGCTGGCCGCGGTACGGGGCGGCTTGCGGCAAAAGGTCCTTGATTCGCCCATCTTTGACGCACCCCGCTTTGCGAGCCATTTCGAGGCGGCATTGCGCGGCATGTGGAGCATCTGGTGTAAACGGGATCTCCGCCCGCCATTGCCCGAGTAGGCCGGCAAATGGGAATGTTTGACCGCTTCCTTAAAGTGAAGCCCGACCCCGCCGGCGGCAAGGGCACCCCGGCGCCGGCCATGCTGGACGATGCCGGCCATATTCTTGAGGAAGGCATTGCGCTTGAGGAGCGCGGGCAACCAGAAGAGGCCTTAAAGCGCTACGAAGCGGCGATTCAACTCAGGCCCGAACTGGCGCGTGCCCATTTCAACCGCGGCAACCTGTTGCTCGACAAGGGCGAGGCGGCAGGTGCGCTGGAAGCTTATCGGCAAGCCGTGAGGTACAAACCCGACTCGGCCGCGGCCCACTACAACATGGGCAATGCACACCTGCGTTTGGGAAACACCCGCGAAGCGATCACAGCCTGCCGCGAAGCCATACGCCTGAAACCCGACTTTGCGGATGCGCACATCAGCCTGGGGATGGCGCTCGCAAAGCTGGGTGAACATCGCGACGCGATCGGCAGCTACAGGCGCGCCGCAGAGCTCAGGCCGGACTCAGCGGAGCTGCACCACACGCTGGGCCGGGTCCTGATGGAAAGCGAACGGGCCCCAGAAGCAATCGCCTGCTTTGACACCGCCTTGGTCCTCAAACCCGACCTCGCACAAGCGCATCAGAGCCGGGGCATCGCCCTTCAGGACCTTGGGCGGCCCGATGAGGCCGTTTCCAGCTATCGGCGCGCCCTGGCACTCGATCCCGGGCTGGTCGAAGCGCATAGCAATCTCGGAAGTGCCTTGAAGGAACTCGGCGACCTGGACGAAGCCATCGCGTGCTATGGCCGGGCCCTTGGTATCAACCCCGGGTTGGCCGAGGTTCATCACAACCGTGGCTTGGCCCTCCAGGAGCAGGGAAAGCTTGACCAGGCGGTGGAAAGCTACCGGAAGGCACTGGAGGTTCAGCCCGACTATGCATCGGCCCGCAACAGTATGGGTGCCGCGCTGGGCCAGCTCGGACACTATGAGAAAGCGCTGGAACATTTCCACCGCGCTATAACGAGCGAGCCAGACAACGCCGATGGGCATCTTAATCTGGGCATCACATTGGCAACGATCAGCCAGCCTGATGAGGCTATCGCGAGTTTTCAGCGTTCCCTGGCCATACGCCCCGACAACGTGGACGCTTACGTTGGGCTAAGCAACGCCTTGAAAGACCTTGGCCGGTTCGAAGCAGCGTTGGACAACGTACGCCGGGCGCTTGAATTGGACCCCGACTGCGCCCTGGCGCACAACAACCTGCTCTTCATTCACAACTACGTGACGGATCAACCCGCCGCGCTGTTGCTCGCAGATGCCCAGCGCTTCGGCGCTATGGCGGCGCGGTTGGCGCATTCCTATACGGAATGGCCAAACTCGACCGACCCCGGGCGATGCCTGCGCGTAGGCTTTGTGTCCGGTGACCTGCGTAACCACCCGGTGGGCTATTTTCTGGAAAGCGTGCTGGCGGCCCTTTCCTCACAGGCTTCGGGACGATTGGCGCTGTTCGCCTATTCCAACCACAACGGCCGCGACGACGAGACCAGCAGACGCCTGCACGCCCACTGCGAAGGCTGGCATTGCACCGCGCACATGTCAGATAAGGCCTTGGCTCAGCGCATACGGGATGACGGCATCGATATCCTGATAGATCTTTCGGGGCACACGGCACAAAACCGGCTACCCATGTTTGCCTGGAAACCGGCGCCCATCCAGGCAAGCTGGCTCGGCTACTTCGCCACGACGGGGGTGGCCGCCATTGACTATTTCATCGCCGATCCCTGGACGCTTCCAGCGGACCAGGAAGCTCATTTCAGCGAGCACATCTGGCGCCTGCCGGAAACCCGCCTTTGTTTTACACCACCGGACACCGACGTGGCCGCCGGTCCGCTGCCGGCGCTGGCAAACGGCTTTGTCACCTTTGGATGTTTCAACAATCTGAGCAAGATGAACGACGCCGTGGTGGCGCTTTGGGCTCAGGTGCTCAATGCGGTGCCGGATAGCCGCCTGTTTCTCAAATACAAGCAGCTTGGAGAAGCATCGACCAGGCAAAACACTTGTGATCGCTTCGCCGTTCACGGCATCAACCCCGAACGGCTGATCTTTGAGGCTTACGTTCACCGGGCCAACTACCTGGCGTCCTACCAGCGGGTGGACATCGGCCTGGATCCCTTCCCTTTTCCGGGCGGCACGACCACCGTGGAAGCCTTGTGGATGGGGGTGCCGGTGCTGACGCTGGCGGGAGAGCGGTTTTTGTCGCGCCAGGGCGTCGGCCTGCTGATGAACGCCGGACTGCCCGAGTGGGTYGCGAAAGATCCCGGCGACTATGTCGCCCGTGCGGTCTCGCATGCCGGTGACTTGCAGGGCCTGGCCAGGCTGCGCGCTGATTTGCGGCAGCAGRTGCTGGCCTCGCCCATTTTCGACGCACCACGCTTTGCCGGYCATTTCGAGGCTGCCCTGCGCGGCATGTGGCAATTGTGGTGTGAGCAAAACCCCATGCCCGCCACGGCAGGCTAAAGAGGCCGGCAATGGGAATATTTGACAGACTTGTGCGAGTGGCGCGCCCTGCCGCAAAAGCAGATGGGCATGCCGTGCCGGATCCGGGTTTGAGCGCCGATGATCTGCTTGCACAGGGCCTGGAACTTGAACAGCAGGGGCGGCCGGAAGAGGCSTTGCAGCGCTATGACCAAGCGATTGCCCTGGCGCCCGACTTTGCCCGGGCGCACTTCAACCGCGGCACCATGCTGCTTGACCGTGGCGATGCACAGGATGCACTGGAGGCGTTTGCCAAGGCCTTGCAGTACAAACCGGACTCGGCCGGCGCTCACTTCAACATCGGATCCGCTCACGCACGGCTGGCTCAGCATGAGGCGGCCGCGCAAGCCTACCGCCAGGCGCTGGCATTCAAGCCGGATTTCGTGGAGGCGGAAATCGCCTTGGGGGCGGCCCTGGAAGAACTGGGACAGGCTGAAGCAGCCCTGGAGAGCTATCGCCGCGCCTTGACKATCAGGACGGACCATGCCCAGGCCCATGAAAAGCGGGTTGACCTCCTGAAACGGCTTGAGCGCACCGATGAACTGGCTATCGCTTACCGCCAGATGCTGGAACTCGATCCCGACAATGTGGACTGGCTCAACAATCTCGGAGCCGTTCAGAGAAAACAAGGACGGTTCAAGGATGCGGCCGCCAGTTTTCGTCGGGCGCTGTTGGCCGCCCCGGATGATGCCTTGGCACACAACAACCTGGGCGCCACCTTGCGTTCGCTCGGGCAAATGACGGATGCGGCGGAAAGTTATCGGCGGGCACTGGAGATCCAGCCGAACTTCATCGAGGTTCACCACAACCTGGGAAACCTTCTCACAGACATGGGGCAGGGCGAACTCGCTGTGTCGAGCTACCGTCAAGCGCTTGCGATCAATCCTGATTTCGCCGAGTCGATCACCGCCATGGGGGTTATTTTTCAACTGCAGGGGCGATTTGACGAAGCAATCGCCTGTCATCAACGGGCTCTGGCGATCAAGCCCGACAACGCGGACATCCACCGCAATCTGGGAAATACCCTGCAGAATCTCGGGCAGCTTGAAAGCTCTCTTGAGAGCACACGCCGCGCACTGGAACTCAAGCCTGATTTCAGCGATGCCTACAACAATCTGCTTTTCGCGCACAACTACCTGGCCAATCAGCCCGTGTCGGATTTGCTGGCCGAGGCCAGGCGTTTTGGCGACATGGTTGCCCGCTCCGCCCATCGGCAACTTGTCTGGGCCAATACCCCCGACCCCAAGCGCACGCTGCGCGTAGGCTTGGTATCGGGGGATCTCTGCGGTCATCCTGTCGGCCGCTTTCTGGATGGTGTTGTCGCGGCCCTGGCATCTACTGCCTTGGGCCTGGAACTGTTCGCATACCCCACACGCATCTGCGATGACGCGCTCAGCCAAAGGATCAAGGCCGGCTGCAGGGCGTGGCATCCAGTCGTGGGACTGTCCGACGAGCATGCGGCTGAGCAGATACGCAACGATGAGATTGATATCCTGATCGATCTTTCGGGGCATACCGCCTACAACCGCTTGCCCTTGTTTGCCTGGAAACCCGCGCCCGTGCAATTGTCCTGGTTGGGCTATTTCGCGACCACTGGCGTGTCTGCAATGGACTACCTTCTCGCCGACCCCTGGACGCTGCCGGCAAGCGAGGAGATTAATTTTACGGAGAAGATCTGGCGCCTGCCGGAAACCCGCCTTTGCTTCACACCGCTGGACACCGACCTAGCCGCCGGCCCGCTGCCGGCGCTGGCAAACGGCTTTGTCACCTTCGGCTGCTTCAATAACCTGACCAAGATGAACGATGCGGTAGTGGCGCTGTGGGCGCGAGCGCTGAACGCCGTACCGGCGAGCCGCCTGTTTCTCAAAGGCCGGCAGATCCGGGAGCTTCCAGGGCAGCGCAAGGTCATTGATCGCTTCGCCGTACACGGAATCGCGGCCGATCGGCTGATTCTGGAAGACTATGGTTCACGCGAGAGCTATCTGGCGGCTTATCAACGGGTAGACATTGCCCTTGACCCCTTTCCCTACCCGGGTGGTGCGACCACCGTGGAAGCCTTGTGGATGGGTGTGCCGGTGCTGACGCTGGCGGGCGAGCGGTTTTTGTCGCGGCAGGGCGTCGGCCTGCTGATGAACGCCGGACTGCCCGAGTGGGTTGCGAAAGATCCCGGCGACTATGTCGCCCGTGCGGTCTCGCATGCCGGTGACTTGCAGGGCCTGGCCAGGCTGCGCGCTGATTTGCGGCAGCAGGTGCTGGCC
>NZ_JBFUBU010000028.1:0-60675 GCF_056405595.1 Polaromonas sp. P1_G1 | reverse complement strand
GAGTTTAGCCGGACCCCGCTTGGCTCGAGCACCGCAGGTTGCCCGAAGCGAAGCGTAGGGACCCAGACTGCGGGTCGCCTTTTCTTTGGTGACTTTCTTTTGGCGAAGCAAAAGAAAGTTACTTGCTGCCGGGCAACCCCCGGCCAGCAACCCTCAGCAAAGAGCGCGAAGGCCGGAGCAAGAACCGGCCCTAACTCCCCGGCCAGGCCAGCTTCCCCACCAGCTCCAAGTGGGTCAGATAAACCCGCAAATCAAACTCATACTGGTGATACTGCGGCTCCATATGCGTACACAGCTGGTAGAAAGCCTTGTCATGGGCTCTCTCCTTGATGTGGGCCAGCTCATGCACCGTGATCATGCGCAGAAACTCCGCCGGCACATCCTTGAACAGGGTGGCGACCCGGATCTCGCGTTTGGCTTTGAGCTTGTTGCCCTGCACGCGTGACACCGTCGTGTGCGTGCCCAGCGCGTGCGCGATCACGTGGAGTTTGCTGTCAAACGCCACCTTGGATAGGGGCTCGGAGCTGCGCAGGAAATCGTTCTTGAGATCCATCACGTAGTCGTACAGCGCCCTGTCGGTCCGCACGCCGTGGCCCTGGGGGTATTTGGCGAGCAGGACTTCGCCCAGCCGGCCCTGATCCAGCAATTGCTGCACCTGGGTTCGCAGGTTTTCCGGATAGCCGGAAAGGTATTTCAAGGGAGAGGCACTGGCCATCAGGGATTCAGGCCGGGCGCCTCACCGGTTCCGCTTCAGGCCTCGCGACGCAGCGCGGGGAAGAGAATCACGTCCCGAATGCTGGGGCTGTCGGTCAGCAGCATCATCAGCCGGTCAATGCCCACGCCGCAGCCGCCGGTGGGCGGCATGCCGTATTCGAGGGCGCGCACGAAGTCGTGATCGTAGAACATGGCTTCGTCGTCGCCGCTGTCCTTGGCCGCCACCTGGGCGTTGAAGCGGGCGGCCTGCTCTTCGGCGTCGTTGAGCTCGCTGAAGCCGTTGCCGAATTCGCGGCCGGTGATGTAGAGCTCAAAGCGCTCGGTGACTTCGGGCCGGCTGTCGTTGGCGCGCGCCAGCGGAGAGATTTCCGTCGGGTGCTCCATGATGAAGGTTGGCTGCCAGAGTTTTTCTTCGACCAGTTCCTCGAAGTACAGCACCTGCAGGCTGGCCAGTGAGCGGGTCGAGAGGCGGTCTTTTTCCTCGTTCATGCCCAGCTTTTTGAGGGCGTTGGTCAGCCACACGGTGTCGTCCACGTGCTCGCCGGCTTCGGTGTGCTTGAGGATGGCTTCGCGAATGGTCAGGCGTTCAAAGGGCTGGCTCAGGTCCACGGGCTTTTCGGCGTAAGTCAGCTGCAGGGAGCCGGTGACCTTCTGGGCGACGTCGCGGATCAGCGATTCGGTGAAACTCATCAAGTCCGAGTAGTTCCACCACGCGGCGTAGAACTCCATCATGGTGAACTCGGGGTTGTGGCGGACGCTGATGCCCTCGTTGCGGTAGCTGCGGTTGATCTCGAACACGCGCTCAAAGCCGCCGACGATCAGCCGTTTGAGGTAGAGCTCGGGAGCAATGCGCAAAAACATTTCCTGGTCGAGCGCATTGTGGTGCGTCTTGAAAGGTTTTGCATTTGCGCCGCCCGGGATCGGGTGCAGCATCGGGGTCTCGACTTCCAGGAATTCGTTGGCGATCATGAATTCGCGAATACTGCTGACGGCCTTGCTGCGCGACATGAAGCGCTTGCGTGCCTCCGGGTCCATGATCAGGTCCACATAACGCTGGCGGTACTTCACCTCCTGGTCGGCCATGCCATGGAACTTGTCGGGCAGCGGACGCAGGCTTTTGGTGACCAGACGGATGCTGTCGGCGTTGACCGAGAGTTCACCTGCATTGGTACGGAACAAGGTGCCAGTGGCTTCGATGATGTCGCCCAAGTCCCAATGCTTGAAGGCTTTGTGGACTTCCTCGCCCACGCCGTCGTTTTTGATATACAGCTGGATGCGACCGTTTGAAGAGCCCAGCGACGCGTCCTGGATGGTGGCAAAGCTGGCCTTGCCCATCACGCGCTTGAGCATCATTCGGCCTGCGACGTGGACCTTGAGCGCCAATTCGTCGAGTTCTTCCTTTGTCTTGCTGTCGTATTGCTCAAACAGCGCGGCAGCGCGGTGCGTCGGCTTGACATCGTTAGGGAAGGCCACGCCTTTTCCGTCCGCCTGGTCTTTGCGCAAGGCCTTGAGCTTTTCGCGGCGTTCAACGATGAGCTGATTCTCATCTTGCGGAGCGAGGGCGGCGTTGCTGGGGGCGGGCGAAGTCGGCTGTATAGACATAGGGTTCCGGAAAAAGTCCAAAGGAGTCAGACGCCTTGCGTTCAGGGGGAGGCCCGAAAAGCGCCGAATTGTCGATTTTAAGTTTTAACAGGGGCGTTTTGGCACGGCCGCCTGAAAAGGCGTTGAGATCGCCAACAGGCCCTTAAAGCGCGATGCCGGTGCGCTCCAGGATGTCGCTCACCAGCTCCAGCCGCATCAGGGGGTTGTCCAGCTGCATCAGGCGCTGCTTGAGCTCCAGTGGTATCGGCAGCAGTTCGCACCAGCGGTTGGAGACCCATCCGCAATCGTCCAGCCGGTAGGGCGACTGCAGCGGCATCTGGGCCTGCGGCACCTCGCGCTCCTGCAGGCTTCTGATCAGCTTGCCCAGCGCATCCGCCGTGCCTTGCAGGTCGGGCGGGACTTTCACGGCCTGGTCGTCTTCCAGCCGGGTGACGTCGGCGATCCACAGGCCGTGCTTGAGTTTTTCGCGGCGCGAGATTTCAAAGCGCTGCGCGCCGACGCAGCGGATCACCATCAGGCCCGGCTGGGGCAAGGAAAACTCGGTGATGGTGGCCAGGGTGCCGACGGCGCTAAAGGCCTCGTGCGCAAAGCCGTCGCCGCCGGGGCTGGTGTCTGCGGGACGCCGCACTTCCGAGCCTTCGGTCAACGACACCACGCCGAAGGGCGCGCCCGCCTTGTGGCATTTGCCTATCATGTCGAGGTAGCGCACTTCAAAGATGCGCAGGGGCAAAATGCCGCCCGGAAACAGCACCGCGCCCAGCGGGAACAGGGGAAGGGAGCTCAAGGTCAAGGCTTCTGGCATGGTTCTCATCGTGCTTTGGGGGGCCGTGAACCACATCATCCCATGTGACCCAAGCGGTGCACTTTTCGTGCGGCTAATACGCCTTGCTTCAGGGGCTATTCAGGCTTGCCAGGTTCTCAACTGACGGCGTCGGCCGGCTGCCTGAGCAGCATGGCCAGCGAGCTGGCCACGGTCTTGCGCAGYTCGCGGCGGTCGCAGATGAARTCGATCGCGCCCTTGGTCTGCAGGAACTCGGCGCGCTGGAAGCCTTCCGGCAGCGTCACGCGCACGGTGGATTCAATCACGCGCGGGCCGGCAAAACCGATCAGGGCCTTGGGCTCGGCAATGACCACGTCGCCGACAAAAGCGAAGCCGGCGCTCACSCCGCCCATGGTSGGGTCGGTCAGCACGCTGATGTAGGGCAGGCCYTTTTTGGCCAGGCGGGTCAGCGCRGCRTTGGTYTTGGCCATCTGCATGAGGCTGAGCAGGCCTTCCTGCATGCGCGCGCCGCCGGTGGCGGTAAAGCAGATGAAGGGTACTTTTTGCTCGATGGCGGCGTGCACGCCGCGCACGAAGCGCTCGCCCACCACACTGCCCATGCTGCCGCCCATGAAGTCGAACTCAAAGCAGGCCACGACCACGCCTATGCTGTGCACCGCGCCGCCCATGACGATSAGCGCATCGGTTTCCTGGGTGTTTTCCAGGGCTTCTTTSAGGCGTTCGGGGTATTTGCGGCTGTCCTTGAATTTGAGGGCGTCGACCGGCAGCACTTCCTGACCCAGCTCGTAGCGGCCTTCCGGATCCAGAAAAGCGTCCAGCCGGGCGCGGGCGCCTATGCGGTGGTGGTGGCTGCATTGCGGGCAGACGTTCTGGTTTTTTTCCAGGTCGGTCTTGTAGAGCACTGCTTCGCAGCTGGGGCATTTGATCCACAGGCCCTCGGGCACCTGGCGGCGTTCCGTCGGGTCGGTGGGGCTGATTTTTGGGGGAAGCAGTTTTTCTAGCCAAGACATGAAGTCAGTCCTTGTGGTATCGGGCGGGGCCTGGGGCCCCGCCGGGCGAAAAGCGCAATTATGCGCCGGTTTCCCCAGGCTTCAACCCGGTACCGGCCGGCGCAAAAGTCAGTCCAAAGCAGTACGGATTTCCGTCAAAAACGCCTGTGCGACGGCCGCCACCTTGTCGCGCGGCTGGTTTTCGATCAGCTGGATGATCTTGCTGCCGATGACCACGGCGTCGGCCACCTTGCTGATGGCCTTGGCCGTGGCGGCGTCGCGGATGCCGAAGCCCACGCCCACGGGCACGTTCACATGTTTGCGTATGCGCGGCAGCATGGCCTCGACGGCGTCCACGTCCAGCGTGCCCGCGCCGGTCACGCCCTTGAGCGAGACGTAATAGACATAACCGCTGGCGACTTCAGCCACCTGGGCCATGCGCTTGTCGGTGCTGGTGGGGGCCAGCAGAAAGATCAGGTCCATGCCGTGCGCGCGCAGCCGGGCGGCGAATTCCACGCATTCCTCGGGCGGGTAGTCGACGATGAGCACGCCATCCACGCCGGCCTGGGCGGCGTCGCGGATGAAGGCGCTTTCGGTCTTGCTGCCGCCGTGCTTGATGTCGTAGCGCTCCACCGGGTTGGCGTAGCCCATCAGGACCACGGGCGTTGCACTGTCCTTGGCGCGGAACTGGCGCACCATGTCCAGCACCTGGGCCAGGCCGACGCCGAAGGACAGGGCCTTGTCGCCGGCTTTCTGGATCACCGGGCCGTCGGCGCTGGGGTCGGAAAACGGTACGCCCAGCTCGATCACGTCGGCCCCGCCGGCCACCATGGCGTGCATCAGCTCGGGCGTGACGTCGGCAAACGGGAAGCCCGCGGTGACGTAAGGGATCAAGGCCTTGCGGCCCTGGCTTTTGAGCGTGGAGAAGGTGGAGGCAATGCGGCTCATGACTGCACCCCGCTTCCCTTGGCGCCGCTGGCGTCGAAGGATGCCGGCGAAGCCGACCCGCCCTTGACGGACAGGCCGCGCATGGACGGCCGGTCGTAGAAGTCGGCCCCCGAGAGGTCGGCCACCGTGCCGATGTCCTTGTCGCCCCGGCCCGACAGGCACACGAGCAGGCTTTGGTCGCTGCGCATGCTGCGCGCCATTTTCATGGCGCAGGCCACGGCATGGCTGGATTCAAGCGCGGGAATGATGCCTTCGGTGCGGCACAGGTAGTGAAAGGCTTCCAGGGCTTCCTTGTCGGTGATGCCGACGTATTCGGCGCGGCCTATGTCCTTGAGGAAGGCGTGTTCAGGGCCCACGCCGGGGTAGTCGAGCCCGGCGCTGATGCTGTGGGTCTCGGTGACCTGGCCGTCCTCGTTTTGCAGCACATAGGTGCGGTTGCCGTGCAGCACGCCAGGCAGGCCGCGCTGCAGCGAGGCCGAATGCTTGCCGCTTTCCAGGCCTTCGCCGGCCGCTTCCACGCCGATCAGGCGGGTTTTGGCGTGCTGGATATAGGGGTGGAAGATGCCCATGGCATTGCTGCCGCCGCCCACGCAGGCGATCACCGCGTCGGGCTGCCTGTTGCCGATGAATTCCGGCATCTGCTGCAGGCATTCGGCGCCGATCACGCTCTGGAAGTCGCGGACCATCATGGGGTAGGGGTGCGGGCCCGCCACCGTGCCGATGATGTAGAAGGTGTTGTCGACGTTGGCGACCCAGTCGCGCATGGCCTCGTTGAGCGCGTCTTTGAGCGTCTTGCTGCCGCTTTCAACCGGAACCACCGTGGCGCCTAGCAGGTTCATGCGGTAGACGTTGGGGCTCTGGCGCTTGACGTCCTCGCTGCCCATATAGACCACGCATTCCAGGCCGTAGCGTGCGCAGATCGTGGCGGTGGCCACACCGTGCTGGCCGGCGCCGGTCTCGGCGATGACACGCGGCTTGCCCATGCGGCGCGCCAGCATGGCCTGGCCTATGGTGTTGTTGATCTTGTGCGCGCCGGTGTGGTTGAGGTCTTCGCGCTTGAGGTAGATCTGCGCGCCGCCTTGTTCGCGGCTCATGCGCGCGGCATGGTAGATCGGGGAGGGGCGGCCCACGAAATGCGCCAGTTCGGACTGGAATTCGGCGATGAACTCCGGGTCGTGCTGGTATTTGGCGTAAGCGTCTTTCAGCTCGTTGATCGCATGGGTCAGCGTTTCCGAAACGAAACTGCCGCCGTAAATTCCGAAATGGCCTGAAACGTCAGGCTGGTGGTACTCGTACATGATGGGGACTCTTTGCAAGTAATTCGTCGGCGGCGCGAACGGCCGCGACGAACTGGTTGATTTTGTCGGCGCTTTTGATTCCCTTGGAAATCTCGACGCCGGAACTGACATCAACGGCCAGCGTTGTGCAACGCGGCCTGACTTGCGAAATGCCATCGATCACGTTTGCAGGCGTCAATCCACCAGACAAAACGAGGTGAGCGCTGACGTTTGGAGGAAGAAGTGACCAATTGAATGTTTTCCCGCCGCCGCCATAACCTTCGACATGAGCGTCGAGAAGGATGGCTTGTGCGGCCTTGAAGTCCTGGGCGTATTTTACGAGATCAAAGCCGCCTGGGGAGCCCGGGGTGTTTTCGGCTGATTTTTCACCCAATGGGATGCGTGCCGCGCGCATGAAGGGCCGGCCGGCCGCCAGGCAGTCTTCAGGCGTCTCGTCCCCGTGAAACTGCAGAAAGGCCGTGGGCATGAGGGCGCAGGCGGCGCTGATTTTTTCCACCGGTGCGTTGACGAAGAGCAGCACCGGCGTGATGAAGGGCGGCAGGCGGCGGGCCAGTCCGGCGGCGCGCTCGGCCGCCACGTAACGCGGGCTGGCCTCGTACATCACAAAACCGACCGCATCCGCGCCGGCCGCCACGGCGGCATCCACGTCTTCTTCGCGGGTCAGGCCGCAGATCTTGATGCGGGTACGGGTGGTGGGTGCGGGCGTCATGGCAGCCAATCATAGGCTGGTGTGCGGCTTGGGAGGCCGTAGTGGTCTTCGTAGACCGGGCCCAGGAAATACAGGCCATCCGGTGAAAACGTGGGCGCGGCGGCATCGCGGCTGCGCGCGGCCATCACCCCGGCCAGCCAGTCCGGCGGGTAGCTGCCCTGGCCTATGGCCACGAGGCAGCCCATGATGTTGCGGATCATGTGGTGCAAAAAGGCGTTGGCCTCGAACTCGAAGCGCCAGTACCGGGCATTGGGCTCACCGCGGTGCGAAATCGCAATGCGGCTGATGGTTTTGACGGGGGACTTGGCCTGGCACTGCGCGGCGCGGAAGGAACTGAAATCATGTTCGCCTACGAGGTAGGTGACGGCCTGCCGCATGGCCGCCTCGTCCAGCGGCCGGTAGACCCAGCCGACGCGCCCGGCTTCCACGCTGGGGCGCACCGGGGACTCCAGCACCACATAGGCATAGCGGCGGGCGATGGCGCTGCCGCGGCAATGGAATTCATCGGGGACCTCGCGTGCCCACTGCGCGGCGATGTCTGAGGGCAAAAAGGCGTTGGTGCCGCGCACCCAGGAGGCGATGTCGCGCTGCAGGGGCGTATCGAAGTGCACGACTTGCATCAGGCCGTGCACGCCGGCGTCGGTGCGGCCCGCGCACAGGGTGCGGATGGATTGGGCGGCGAATTTGCCCAGCGCCAGTTCCAGCTTGTCCTGCACCGTGTTGCCCGAAAGCTGGCTTTGCCAGCCTTCGTAGCCGCTGCCGCTGTAGCTGACGCCGAGTGCAATCCTCACGGGAGGGGACGCAGTGAACGCGGCGCGTTCAGGCTGCGCTCACGACAGGGCGTTCAGGAAGGCCTGCGCCTTGACCTTCAGCGGGCCCTTGGCTTCGGCCATCACCTCTTCGGCCAGGGACCTGGCGCCATCCGAATCGCCCAGCGACCGGAATTCTTCGGCCAGCAGGAATTTGGTTTCCAGCGGGTCGTCGGACGTGACTTCCATCGGGTGGTCCGGGCTTTCCGTGGTGGGGCCATTCAGGTCCAGCGATAGCGAACCGAGGTCGAACTCCAGCATGCCGTTGTCAGTTACCGGCTCTGGCGCCGGAGCTGCCGCTTTCACGGGGGCGGGCGCCGGCTTGGGGGCCGGTGTGAACGGTTCGGGCGTGAAGTTCAAGCCTTCGTCGAGGAAAGAGGCATCGGGCGCGGCCTCGGCGGGTTTGGCGGCCGGCGCAGGTGGCTTGGCCGTGGGCAAGGCCACCGTGGCGCTGCTGAAATCCATGTTCAGCGGGGCCGGTTCCTGCGCTTTCATGGCCACCGTGGGCTCGACGCGCGCGGGAGCGGGCGGCGGAGGAGGTGGGGCCGAGATCACGGCTGGGGTGGTGGCCGCACCGGGTTCGTCATCGAGTGAGAAGTCCAGGTCAAGGTCGACATCCATCGAAGGCGTGGGCGCGGGAACATGCGCCGGCTGAGCGACCATGGCCACGGTGCCGCCCGGGCTGAACGCCGAGGTGCCGCCTGCATGGGCGCTGCCGGCGGGCTGCCCACCTGGCTGGTACATCGGGTTGGCAGGGTCTAGTTCACGGCCCATCTCGGTGATGTAGGCCCATTCGGGGCCGCTGCCGTGGGTGAGGTTGAACGCCTCGATGGCCACGGTTTCAAAGGCCTTGCTGTCGCGGCGCTTGGCGTAGATTTCCATCAGCTTGGCATGGATGGCGACGCGCATCGGGCTGGTGCGCATGGCCTCCTTCAGGATTTCCTCGGCCTGCAGGTCTCGTCCATAGGCCAGGTACACATCAGCTTCGGCTACCGGGTCGACGTCGCCAGCGGCATCCAATTGACTCGGCGAATACACGAGGGACGAGCCCGTGGCGTTGCCTTCATTCGTGTCAATTCTTTGGCCGCCGCTGGCGCCGAAAAAAGAATCCGGCTGCAGCCTGCTTTCGAGGAAGGAGCTGTCGACCTGGGCCGCACCGCCACGCTGGCGGTAGCGGTAAAAGCCGAAACCGGCCAGCAGCAGCAGCAGGCCGCCGGCGATGGGGAGTACCAGCGGGTTATCGAGCAATTCGTCGACCAGGCTGGGTTCGGGTGGTGGTGGCGGGACTGCCACAGGCTTTTTGGCGGCGGCCACAGCTGGTGCGACCGCGGCGCTGGCGGCCGGTGCGGGCTGGGAGGCTGCAGATACCGGGGCCACGCTGGTGGAAGCTTCGGATGCGGAAGCGGCCGCAGCTGGCGCGCTGCTGGCGGTCGCCGGTGATGGCGTGACGGCAGCAGTCGGGGCTGGTGCGGGTGTTACGCCCGGGGCGGCGGCGGATGGCGCCGCGGGTGCAGGCGTTGTTGCCGGGGCAGGGGCGGGGGCCGCCAGGGTTGGCACGCTGGCAGGCGCGGGAACCGCCACACCGGGGGCTTTTGCCGCACTGGCTGCGGGCGCCGCCGTGGGGGCGCCGCCCAGCTTGTTCAGCTCGCTGATGTTCTTGGACAGCTCGGCCACGCGCGTGGAGGCTTCCTTGGCCTGGCGTTCCTTGGCGATCTTGTCTTCGGCCGCCGTGGGGGCTGCCTTGCCCTGGACGGCGCCCTTGGAGAGGGTCAGCTTGTCGGGGGTGGTGCTGGCGGGCGCGCGGTCTTCGACCTTGGCCTGCACCTTGCCACCGGCCTGGCGGTCCGCGCTGGCCATCTGGGTGGCCGGCACGCCTTCGGCGAGCTTGCGGCGGAAACTGTTGAAGTCCTTGCTTTGCGCGACGATGGTCTGGGTGGCTTCGCCGGCGGAAAGCGCTCCGGCCGTTTCGGCGCCCGGAATGTCGAGCACAGCGCCCGACTTGATGCGGTTCACGTTGCCGCCGATGAAGGCGTCCGGGTTGCTGCGCAGCAGGGCGACCAGCATCTGGTCCAGCGACACGCTGGCGGGCTTGTTCTGGGCGGCGATCTTGCCGGCGGTGTCGCCGGCTTTGACGGTGACCTGTTTGTCACCGCCGGCCGGCACTTTTTCGAGGGGCGCGGCAGGAGCCTTGGCGACCGGCGCGGGCCGGGTGCTGGGGCCGGCCGGCGGCGAATAGGGGATCGAGGCAATGCCCTTGGCGGGAGGGGCCGAGGGGCGGGAAGACAGCACGGGTGCCGTGGGCGCGACCGCTGTACCCGAGCGCAGGGCCGGCGGGTCGAACAGCATGGTGTAGTCGCGTGTGATGCGGCCGTTGGCCCAGCTGGCTTCCAGGATCAGGTCGACAAAAGGCTCGGTAACGGGACGGTTGCTGCTCAGGCGCAGAAAGGAGCGTCCGTCAGGGCGGCGTTGCAGGGTGACTTCGACG
This sequence comes from Polaromonas sp. P1_G1, assembly GCF_056405595.1. Lineage (NCBI taxonomy): Bacteria > Pseudomonadati > Pseudomonadota > Betaproteobacteria > Burkholderiales > Comamonadaceae > Polaromonas > Polaromonas sp. P1_G1. Next base: position 50,340 of record NZ_JBFUBU010000028.1, on the reverse strand, counting down.
CCGGAAACCACGCTGCCGTATTCAAGCCCGGCCGCCTTGAAGGCGTCGACCGGCGCCACGCCGGCCTTGAGGCTGGAGGCTTCCTCCGGTTTGATGTCGGGGATCTCGATTTCAGCGCGTAGGGGTTCGCCCAATGCCGATTGAACCGTGATACGGCCCAGCGCGAGCGCGTGGGCTTCCAGACTTGCCAGGCTGCCCAGCAGTGCAATGGCACTTGCCAGGGCGCCGATACGCCAACGACCGCGATTATTCATGGGGTTGTGAGCCTCCAGTGCTCGGTCTGCATGTAACTTTATTCTGCTTAAGCGCACAAAAACCTCGATGCGAATTTTCGAAAAACAACCTTAACATCAAGGCATTAGGCTGACAAGCTAAGACACCACTTAAGTTTTGACACAGCGAGTTAGCAGCAACTTACAAGTTTCGGATGTTGTCTGACGACAACGTCTTGTGACATGTAGTTACGGATGAGCGGCTGTATGTTGGCAGCCGCTCACCTCAATTAATTCAGGCCTGCAGCAAGATGCGCAACATGCGGCGCAGCGGTTCGGCGGCGCCCCACAGCAGCTGGTCGCCCACGGTGAAGGCGCCCAGGTAGTCGGGGCCCATGGCCAGCTTGCGCAGGCGGCCCACAGGGATCTGCATGGTGCCGGTGACGGCCACAGGCGTGAGGTCCTGGATGGAGGCTTCGCGCGTGTTGGGCACGACTTTGACCCACTCGTTGTCGGCCGCGATCATGGCCTCGATGTCGGCCAGCGGCACGTCCTTCTTGAGCTTGAAAGTCAGCGCCTGGCTGTGGCAGCGCATCGCGCCTATGCGCACGCAGAAGCCGTCAACCGGGGTTTCGGCGGTGCCGAAGCTCGCGCCCTGGCCGAGGATCTTGTTGGTCTCTGCGCCGCCCTTCCATTCTTCCTTGCTCATGCCGTTGCCCAGGTCCTTGTCGATCCAGGGGATCAGCGAGCCGCCCAGCGGCACGCCGAAGTTGGCGGTTTCAGCGGCGCCCAGGCCCTGCTGTTTGGCCAGGATGCGGCGGTCGATCTCGAGGATCGCTGACTTGGGGTCGTTCAGCAGCGTGCGGACCTCGCTGTTCAGCGTGCCGAACTGCGTGAGCAGCTCGCGCATGTGCTGCGCGCCGCCGCCCGAGGCCGCCTGATAGGTCATGCTGGTCATCCACTCGACGAGGCCGGCCTTGTACAGCGCGCCCACGCCCATCAGCATGCAGCTGACCGTGCAGTTGCCGCCGATCCAGTTGCTGCCGCCCTTGGCCAGCGCATTCTGGATCACGGGCAGGTTGACCGGGTCCAGGATGATGACGGCGTCGTCGTTCATGCGCAGCGTGGAGGCCGCGTCGATCCAGTGGCCCTTCCAGCCGGCCGCGCGCAGCTTGGGGAAGACCTCGGAGGTGTAGTCGCCGCCCTGGGCCGTGATGATGACGTCGCACTTCTTGAGCGCTTCAATGTCAAAGGCGTCTTTCAGCGTGGTCTCGTTTTTCGCCTGGGCGGGGGCTTTGCCGCCCGCGTTGGAGGTCGAGAAGAACACCGGCTCGATCAGGTCGAAGTCGCCTTCGGCCTGCATGCGGTCGATCAGGACCGAGCCGACCATGCCGCGCCAGCCGACGAGTCCGGTGAGATTGCCTTTGAGTTTCATTGGAACTGCCCCTTCAAAAAGTACATAAAAATGGCTTTTTGGCCCGGCTCATCGAGCCGGCAGGGCACGACGAACCAGGCTTGCTAGCCTTTAATGGTGGTCGTTTTGGTGATCTGGGCAAAAACCGGCGCCGCACGTCCCGCGCGCAGGGCGGCGGGGCAGTGGGTGAAAGCGGGGTTTTTGCGCATAGGTGTCGATTGTAGCCAGGCTTGGCTTTGCCGAGGCTGACAACCGCCTCAAACCCGTGTTTTGACGCCGGTTTGAGGTGGTTTGCGGCAAAAAAACGTCAGGCCAGCGCCTTGACGACCGCGTCACCCATCTGCACCGTGCCGACTTTCGTCGTGCCTTCGCTGTAGATGTCGGGTGTGCGCAGGCCCTGGCTCAGCACGGCATCCACGGCTTTTTCGATGCGGGCGGCGGCTTCGGGCTGGTTCAGGCTGAAGCGCAGCATCATGGCCGCGCTCAGGATGGTGGCCAGCGGATTCGCCACGCCCTTGCCGGCGATGTCGGGCGCGCTGCCGTGGCTGGGCTCGTAGAGGCCCTGGTTTTTGTCGTTCAGGCTGGCCGAAGGCAGCATGCCGATGGAGCCGGTCAGCATGGCGGCGGCGTCGCTCAGAATGTCGCCGAACATATTGCCGGTGACGACCACGTCAAACTTCTTGGGCGCCTTGACCAGCTGCATGGCCGCGTTGTCCACGTACATGTGGTCCAGCGCAACGTCGGGGTATTGTGTGCCGACCTCGGTGACCACGTCTTTCCAGAGCTGGAAGGTTTCCAGCACATTGGCTTTGTCGACGCTGGTCACGCGCTTGTCGCGTTTGCGGGCGGCCTGGAAGGCGACGTGGGCGATGCGTTCGATCTCGGGGCGCGAATAGCGCATGGTGTCGAAAGCCTCTTCCGAGCCGGGGAAGTGGCCGTCGGGCGAGACGCGGCGGCCGCGCGGCTGGCCGAAGTAGATGTCGCCGGTCAGCTCGCGGATGATGAGGATGTCCAGGCCGGACACCAGTTCGCGCTTGAGGCTGGAGGCGTCGACCAGCTGGGCGTAGCAGATCGCCGGGCGGAAGTTGGCGAACAGGCCCAGGTTCTTGCGCAGGCCCAGGATGGCTTGCTCCGGGCGCAGCGGCCGGTCGAGCTTGTCGTATTTCCAGTCGCCGACCGCGCCGAACAGCACGGCATCGGCGTCCTTGGCCAGCTTGAGCGTGGCTTCGGGCAGCGGATGGCCGTGCGCCTCGTAGGCGGCGCCGCCGACCAGCGCGCTTTCGGTTTCGAACTTCAGGTCAAGCGCCTTCAGGACCTTGACGGCTTCCGCGACGATTTCGGTGCCGATGCCGTCACCAGGGAGGATTGCGATTTTCATGGGATTAATCCAGGATTTCAGAAAAACTGGCCGGGCAAAAGTAAATGCTGCCCGGCACAGGGATGGGAGTTGAGTTGGTGGTGTCGTTGACCACGATGGTGCAATGCTTGCCTTTCCAGATCAGGTCGGCAGTGTATTTTTTCTGCGGATCAGCGACGAAGCGGACAGCTACCGGCCCACACTTTGACTTGTTCGCAAAATACTGCTCCTGCGCATAGGCGCGAATCTGCACCGGACCAGCTTGCGGAAGTACTTCAACAATGTCTTTGCGTTCGCGGCCGGCATAGGTCCGGCTGGCTTCTATGGTGTTCAGGGCAATACCTACATCCTTGAAGCCTTCGCATGACGCGCTTTGTGGGCTCACGCCAAATCGCGTTGTGCCATTCGAGAGGGAGCGCAGCCGAAGCGTCGCGGCATTCGCGGGGGCGTTCTTTTCGATGGCTGCTAGCTGGGTTTGGTCGCGATTGACCGCTTCCATCGTCGAGCAGCCCGTCAGGCCGGTCAGCAGGGCAACAACCAGCCCTGCCATGCGCGAGTGCGCCATCATCCTGCCACCGTATGGCTCAGCCAGGGTTTGGTCGCCAGGCGCTCGGCTTCAAAGGCCTTGATCTTGTCGCTCTGGCGCAAGGTCAGGCCGATGTCGTCCAGGCCGTTGAGCAGGCAGTACTTGCGGAAGGCCTGCACCTGGAAGGGGAGCTCCTCGCCTTGCGGCTTGACGACGACCTGGCGCTCCAGGTCCACCGTGAGCTGGTAGCCGGGGAAGGCCAGCGCTTCGTCGAACAGCTGGGCCACCTGCGCTTCGGGCAGCACGATGGGCAGCAGACCGTTCTTGAAGCTGTTGTTGAAGAAGATGTCGGCGTAGCTGGGCGCGATGATGGCGCGAAAGCCGTACTGGTCCAGTGCCCAGGGCGCGTGTTCGCGCGAGGAGCCGCAGCCGAAATTCTTGCGCGCCAGCAGGACGGAGGCGCCGGCGTAGCGCGGCTGGTTCAGCACGAAGTCCGGGTTGGGCTTGCGCGTGGCCGGGTCCTGGCCGGGAAAGCCCGCGTCCAGGTAGCGCCATTCGTCAAACAGGTTGGGCCCGAAGCCCGTCTTGCGGATGGACTTGAGGAACTGCTTGGGGATGATGGCGTCGGTGTCGACGTTCTCGCGGTCCATGGGGGCCACGAGACCCTTGTGTACGGTGAATTTTTGCATTTACTTCTTTGCCGCGTTTTCGATTTTTTCGCCGACCTTCTGGACGTCCTGCCCGACACCCCGGAAGGTGTTGCAGCCGGCCAGCAGAACGGCCGCGGAGGCCAGTGACAGCGCAAGCAGGGTTTTGATTTTTTTCATGGAAGTTCCTCCTGGGGCTGGTGGTTAGACAAATTTCCGGATATCGACAAAGTGGCCGTGCACGGCCGCCGCCGCCGCCATCGCGGGGCTGACCAGGTGGGTGCGCCCGCCGGCGCCCTGGCGGCCTTCGAAGTTGCGGTTGCTGGTGGAGGCGCAGCGCTCGCCCGGCTCCAGCCGGTCGGCGTTCATGGCCAGGCACATGGAGCAGCCCGGTTCGCGCCATTCAAAGCCGGCGGCCACAAAAATCTTGTCCAGGCCTTCGCGCTCGGCCTGTTCCTTGACCAGGCCGGAGCCCGGCACCACCAGCGCGAGCTTCACATTTTTGGCGACCTTCTGGCCTATCTTCTTGATCACGGCCGCGGCTTCGCGCATGTCCTCGATGCGGCTGTTGGTGCAGGAGCCGATGAACACCTTATCGATGTAGAGGTCGTTCAGCGCCTTGCCGGGCTCCAGGCCCATGTATTTCAGGGCGCGCTCGATGGCATCGCGCTTGTTGGCGTCTTTTTCCTTGTCGGGGTCGGGCACGCGGTCGTCGATGGACAGCACCATTTCGGGCGAGGTGCCCCAGGTGACCTGCGGCAGGATCTGGCTGGCGTCGAGCTCGACCACGGCGTCGAATTTCGCGTCGGGATCGGAGTGCAGGGTGTTCCAGTATTTGGCGGCCATGTCCCATTCGACGCCGGTGGGCGAGAGCAGGCGGCCTTTGACGTAGTCGATGGTTTTGGGGTCCACCGCCACCAGGCCGGCGCGCGCGCCCGCTTCAATCGCCATGTTGCAGACCGTCATGCGGCCTTCCATGCTGAGCGCGCGTATCGCCGAGCCGGCGAATTCAATCGTGTAGCCGGTACCTCCTGCTGTTCCGATTTTTCCAATGATCGCCAGCACGATGTCCTTGCCGGTCAAGCCGGGCGCGAGCTTGCCCTCGACCTTCACGAGCATGTTTTTGGCCTTCTTGGCCAGCAGGGTCTGCGTGGCCATCACGTGCTCGACTTCGCTGGTGCCTATGCCGTGCGCCAGCGCGCCGAAGGCGCCGTGGGTGGAGGTGTGCGAGTCGCCGCAGACCACCGTCATGCCGGGCAGTGTGGCACCGCTTTCGGGGCCGATGACGTGCACGATGCCCTGGCGCTTGGAGAGGAAGGGGAAGAAGGCGGCCGCGCCGAATTCCTTGATGTTGCTGTCCAGCGTGGTGATCTGTTCCTTGCTGACCAGGTCGGTGATGCCGTCGTAACCGAGCTCCCAGCCGGTGGTGGGCGTGTTGTGGTCGGCGGTGGCGACGATGGAGCTGATGCGCCAGACCTTGCGGCCGGCCTCTCGCAGGCCTTCAAAGGCCTGCGGGCTGGTGACTTCGTGCACCAGGTGGCGGTCAATGTAGAGGATGGCCGTGCCGTCTTCTTCGGTATGGACGACGTGTTCGTCCCAGATTTTGTCGTAGAGGGTGCGTCCCATGGTTTCCTTCGTGGTCTCTTGTTGTCGTCTGTCGTGGGGTGATTTTAGGCGGCTGCGTGGGCCGGGGCTGCCGCGTTTTTCGCGGGTTTCAGGCCGCCGGTTTGGGGCGCGGGCAGGGTCAGGTGGTCCACCAGCAGCCGCGCCGTCAGCGGCAGCGTGGAAAAGTCGCGCGCCACCAGCTGGATCTGGCGCTCGGCCCAGCTGTCCAGCAGCGGAATGGATTCAAGTTCGCCGACGCCGTGCGTCAGTTCGAAGGCGCGCTGCGGCATCACACCCACACCCAGGCCGTTATGGATCATGCGGCACATGGCGTCCAGGCCGGTCACGTGGATGCGCAGCTTGATGGTGCGGCCCAGCCGCGCCGCGGCCTCGCGCATGGCCAGGTAGATCGAGCTGTTGGAATGCAGGCCGACCTGGTCGTAGTCCAGCGCGGTTTCGAAGCGGATGGCGCCCTGCGCGCACAGCGCATGGCCGCGCGGGACGATGAGCACGAGTTTGTCGGTGCGGTAGGGCAGGGTCTGCAGGTCCCCGGTGCCGTCGGCGGTGTTGCAGATGCCCAGGTCGGCCGCGCCCTCCTGCACGGCGCGGACGACTTCGGTGCTCAGGTGCTCTTCGAGGTCGATCTTGATGCCCGAATGCTCGCGCGTGAAGGCGCCCAGGTCTTCGGGCAAAAACTGCACGATGGCCGAGATGCTGGCATGCACGCGCACATGGCCGCGCACGCCGTCGGCGTATTCGCTGAGTTCGCTCTGCATTTTCTCGAGGCTGAACAGCACGGAGCGCGCATGGTGCAGCAGGCTTTCACCGGCCGGCGTCAGGTCGACGCCGCGGGTGTGGCGGTACAGCAGCGGGGTGTCCAGCGTGGCCTCGAGATCGGAGAGGCGCTTGCTGACGGCGGAGGCGGCGATGAATTCGCGTTCGGCCGCCTTGCCGATGCTGCCCAGCTCGCACACGGCCACAAAGAGCTGAAGCGAGGTCAGGTCAATGCGGCGGGCAAAGTTGCGTTCTGAGCTTTTCATGGGGGCTTGTCGCGTGGCGTCATCGTGTTCGACGACGGTAGATCGCTATTTTGCCGCTTAGAACCCGGTTTTGTCATCGCAATACGCGATGACCCGCTTGCCGATGGGCGTTTTCCTCTGCTTCGGGCGTAAAAAAGCCCGCCGATGCTGCCATCAGGCGGGCTTTGCGCCAAGGCGCGGGTGGCTTAGCGCTTGGCCAGCGGCAGGACCTGGCGGGTCGTGGAACCGGTGAACAGCTGGCGCGGGCGGCCGATCTTGTACTCGGGGTCGCCGATCATTTCATTGAGCTGGGCGATCCAGCCGACCGTGCGGGCCAGGGCGAACACGGCGGTGAACAGCGGCACGGGGATGCCGATGGCGCGCTGCACGATGCCGGAGTAGAAGTCGACGTTGGGGTAGAGCTTGCGCGAGACGAAGTAGTCGTCTTCCAGGGCGATCTTTTCCAGGGCCATGGCCAGCTTGAACAGCGGGTCGTTTTCCAGGCCCATTTCCTGAAGCACTTCCTTGCAGGTTTCCTGCATGAGCTTGGCGCGCGGGTCGTAGTTTTTGWAAACGCGGTGGCCGAAGCCCATCAGCTTGACGCCGGAGCTCTTGTCCTTGACCTGCTTGATGAATTCGCCGATTTTCTCGACGCCGCCCTGCTTCTGGATGTCGCCCAGCATGTTGAGGGCCGCTTCGTTGGCGCCGCCGTGGGCCGGGCCCCAGAGGCAGGCCACACCGGCCGCGATGGCGGCAAACGGGTTGGTGCCGGAGGAACCGCACAGGCGCACGGTGGAGGTCGAGGCGTTCTGCTCGTGGTCGGCGTGCAGGATGAAGATGCGGTCCAGGGCGCGTTCGAGCACCGGGTTGACCTTGTATTCCTCGCACGGCGTGGCGAACATCATGTGCAGGAAGTTGCCGGCGTAGCTCAGGTTGTTCTTGGGGTACATGTAGGGCTGGCCCACGGTGTACTTGTAGGCCATGGAGACCAGGGTCGGCATCTTGGCGATCAGGCGGATGGCCGAGATGTCGCGGTGTTCCGGGTTGGTGATGTCGGTGCTGTCGTRGTAGAAGGCCGACAGGGCGCCGACCAGGCCGGTCATGATGGCCATCGGGTGCGCGTCGCGGCGGAAACCGCGCAGGAAGAATTGCATCTGCTCGTTGACCATGGTGTGGTTGGTCACGCGGTGCACGAAATCGGTCTTCTGCGCCACGTTGGGCAGCTCTCCGTACAGCARCAGGTGGCAGGTYTCCATGWAGTCGCAGTTGGTGGCCAGCTGCTCGATGGGGTAGCCGCGGTACAGCAAYTCRCCCTTGTCGCCGTCGATGTAGGTGATGGCCGACTGGCAGGATGCGGTGGAGAGGAAACCGGGGTCATAGGTGAACATGCCGGTCTGCGCGTACAGCTTGCGRATGTCGACGACGTCCGGGCCGACATTGCCCTGGTACACCGGCAAWTCGAYGCTGGGGCTGCCGTTRCTGAAGGACAGGGTGGCTTTGTTGTCAGCTAGCTTCATTTCTTGCTTCTTTCTTTCGTATCAGTGTCAATGAGGGACGGGCGGGTAATCAGGGGGCCGGCGCCGCGGGCTGCAGCAACTTTAAAACCTCGTGGGCTTCAGAAGTAGAGGCGCTTGCCTTGGCGGCTTCATCGGGCAGCTGGCCAGCTTCTTTTCGTTTTAACAGCAGGTCCAGCAAATCGTTGTCGGACAACTCCATTAAATCATTCAACCCTTTAGCCTGCCTGACGGTGAGGGTGGCCTCGTGGCCCTGGAAGAAGCGCTCTATCAGCAGGTCGTTTTCGAGCAGGCCGCGCCGGCAGCGCCACTTGAGCTTGCTCATGGCGCGCTCATCTAGCAGGGCGTCGGTAGTTTCCATATTTTCGGCCAGTGGACGGTCAAACTGTCCTCATCACCATCATTTCCTTGATCTTGCCGATGGCTTTCGTCGGGTTCAGGCCCTTGGGGCAGACGTCGACGCAGTTCATGATGGTGTGGCAGCGGAACAGGCGGTAGGGGTCTTCAAGGTTGTCCAGGCGCTCGGCGGTGGCTTCGTCGCGGCTGTCGGCGATGAAACGGTAGGCCTGCAGCAGGCCGGCCGGGCCGACGAACTTGTCGGGATTCCACCAGAAACTGGGGCAGGAAGTCGAGCAGCTGGCGCACAGGATGCACTCGTAGAGGCCGTTGAGCTCTTCGCGCTCTTCGGGACTCTGCAGGCGCTCTTTCTCGGGCGGCACSKTGTCGTTGATCAGGTAGGGCTTGATCGAGTTGTACTGCTTGAAGAACTGCGTCATGTCGACGATCAGGTCGCGCACCACGGGCAGGCCCGGCAGCGGCTTGAGGATGATGACCTCGGGCAGCGTGCGCATATTGGTCAGGCAGGCCAGGCCGTTCTTGCCGTTGATGTTCATCGCGTCCGAGCCGCAGACGCCTTCGCGGCAGGAGCGGCGAAAGCTGATGGACGGATCCTGCGCCTTGAGTTTCATCAGCGCGTCCAGCAGCATGCGCTCATGGCCGTCGAGCTCTACCTCGATGGTCTGCATGTAGGGCTTGGCATCGGTGTCCGGGTCGTAGCGGTAGATCTTGAAGGTGCGTTTGGTCATGGGGTTCTCGCTTCTTGTGGGGTCGCAGGCCGTCTGTCGTGTGTCGTGTCTGTATTCTTAGAACGTGCGCGTCTTGAGCGGCACGGACTCGACGGTCAGGGGCTTCATCTGCACCGGTTTGTAGGCCAGGCGGCTGCCCTCGCTGTACCACAGCGTGTGCTTGTGCCATTCGGTGTCGTTGCGGCCGTTCGGGTGCTCGGGCGTGTCGCCGTAGTCGTCGACCGAATGCGCGCCGCGGCTTTCCCGGCGGGCGGCGGCCGATACGATGGTGGCCTGTGCGGCCTCGATCAGGTTCTCGACTTCCAGCGCCTCGATGCGCGCGGTGTTGAAGATCTTGGACTTGTCTTTCAGGCCGATGCTGTTGACGCGCGCGCGCAGGGCGGCGATCTTGCTCACGCCTTCATCCATGATGGCCTGGGTGCGGAACACGCCGGCATGCTGCTGCATGGCGGCGCGCAGGTCGTTGGCCACGTCTTGCGCATATTCGCCGTCGGTCGCGTTGTCCAGGCGCGCGATGCGGGCCAGGGTCTTGTCGGCGGCGTCAGCCGGCAGCGGCTTGTGCGTGGTGGTCTTGGCGAACTCGACGATGTGGTTGCCGGCGGCCTTGCCGAAGACCAGCAGGTCCAGCAGCGAATTGGTGCCCAGGCGGTTGGCGCCGTGCACGCTGACGCAGGAGCATTCGCCCACCGCGTAGAGTCCGTTGACGACCTGGCTCTGGTTGTTGGCGTCCTGCGTGACGACCTGGCCGTGGATGTTGGTCGGGATGCCGCCCATCTGGTAGTGGATGGTCGGCACCACGGGAATCGGTTCCTTGGTGATGTCGACGTTGGCGAAGTTGTGGCCGATCTCGAACACCGAGGGCAGGCGCTTCATGATGGCGTCCACGCCCAGGTGGGTCATGTCCAGCAGGATGTAGTCCTTGTTGGGGCCGCAGCCGCGGCCTTCCTTGATTTCCTGGTCCATGGAGCGCGAGACGAAGTCGCGCGGCGCCAGGTCTTTCAGCGTGGGGGCATAGCGCTCCATGAAACGCTCGCCGTTGCTGTTGCGCAAAATCGCGCCTTCGCCGCGGCAGCCTTCGGTCAGCAGCACGCCGGCGCCGGCCACGCCGGTCGGGTGGAACTGCCAGAACTCCATGTCTTCCAGCGGGATGCCGGCGCGCGCCGCCATGCCCAGGCCGTCGCCGGTGTTGATGAAGGCGTTGGTCGACGCGGCAAAAATGCGGCCGGCGCCGCCGGTGGCGAGCAGCGTGGTCTTGGCTTCAAAAATGTGGACGTCGCCGGTTTCCATTTCGAGGGCGGTCACACCCACGACATCGCCCGCGGCATCGCGGATCAGGTCCAGCGCCATCCACTCGACGAAGAAGCTGGTTTTTTCCTTGACGTTTTGCTGGTACAGCGTGTGCAGCATGGCGTGGCCGGTGCGGTCGGCCGCGGCGCAGGCGCGCTGCACGGGCTTTTCGCCGTAGTTGGCCGTGTGGCCGCCGAAGGGGCGCTGGTAAATCGTGCCGTCGGGGTTGCGGTCGAAGGGCATGCCCATGTGCTCGAGGTCGTACACGACCTTGGGCGCTTCGCGGCACATGTATTCGATCGCATCCTGGTCGCCGAGCCAGTCGGAGCCCTTGACGGTGTCGTAGAAGTGGTAGTGCCAGTTGTCTTCGCTCATGTTGCCGAGCGAGGCGCCGATGCCGCCCTGGGCCGCAACGGTGTGCGAGCGTGTGGGGAACACTTTGGAGAGCACGGCCACGTTGAGGCCGGCGCGCGCCAGTTGCAGCGATGCGCGCATGCCGGAGCCGCCGGCACCGACGATGACGACGTCAAATTTGCGCTTGGGGAGTTTGGATGTTGCTGTCATGATTTTTTGTGGGGTGTCGGTCTTCTTGTCGGGTCTGCAGGTTTAGCGGGGGGCTCAGAGGCGCCACAGGACCTGGATGCCCCAGCCGGCACAAGCCACCAGCCAGACAATCGTGAAAACATTCAAAACGAGTTTGATGGAGGCCGGCTTGATGTAGTCCATCCAGATGTCGCGCATGCCGACCCACACGTGGTACAGCAGGGCGACGATGACCACAAACGTCAGAGTCTTCATCCATTGGGACGAGAAGATGCCGGCCCATGTGTCATAGCGGATGGGACCTTTGCTGAAGATGACCTGGGCCAGCAGCAGCACGGTGAAAAGGGCCATCAAGGCGGCCGTGATGCGCTGCGCGAGCCAGTCGCGCAAACCGTAGTGGGCACCGACAACGATGCGCTTGGAGCCGTAGTTAACTGCCATTTTTTTGTGCTCCTTGTGATCAGTAGAGGCCGAACAGCTTGGCGCCGAGGACCAGCGTCAGGGCGATGCTCGCGGCCAGCGTGAAGATGGCGGACGACTTGCCGAATTCCTTGCTGACGGCAGCGTGGCTCACGTCCATCCACAAGTGGCGCAGGCCGGCGATGAAGTGGTGCAGGTAGGCCCAGATCAGGGCCAGTGCCGCGAGCTTCCAGATGAAACCGGGCAGGCCCAGCATGCCGATGTTGAAGGCGCCCTTGAATTTTTCGAAGGAAATTTCGGAGGAGATCGAGGTGTCGAACATCCAGATGATGAAGGGCATCAGCAAGAACATGATGAAGCCGCTGATGCGATGGAGGATGGACACCCAGCCGGCGGGCGGCAAACGATAGGAAGGGAGATCGGTGAGCGCGTTGATGTTGCGGAACTCGGGCCGCTTGGGACGCTGTTTGGAGGCCAGCTCTGTCATTTTTAGGCTTTCGTGGGTGTAACTGGGTGGTAACCGGGTCTGCAATTACAGCTAAACAGCAGAATTCTATTGCAACGCAACAATCGGCTTACAAAGGTTTGCAGCTTCTCTGAGGGTTCCCGTCAACTAAGGTCGTTTTTGTAGTGATGGGTGTCGGTGCGGTACAAGCCCCGGCGCAATTCCATGGGCAGGTCGTTGTAGGTATAGGCGGTGCGTTCCACGCTGAGCAGCGGCGCGCCCACCGGCACGCTGAGCAGCGCGGCGGAAGCCTCATCGGCCGCGACGGCTCGGATTTTTTCYTCRGCGCGCACCATGCGCACGCCRAAYTCGGTTTCAAACAGCGCGTACATGGGGCCGCGGTGCGTGGCCAGGCGCTCGGCGGTCAGGCCTTTGAACGGGCCGCCCGGCAGCCAGACGTCTTCAAGAATGGTCGGCGTGCCCTGGAAGGCCAGCACGCGGCGCAGCTGCAGCACGGCGTCGCCGGTGCGCAGCGAGAGCGGGCGCGCGATGTCGGCCGGCGCGCGCAGGCGCTTGCAATCGATGATCTGCCGCTCGGCCGGGCCTTCGCTGGTGGTGTCGCCGCTGTCGGGCATGAGGCGCAGGAAGCGGTACTGCACATGCTGCTCGGCATGCGTGGCCACGAAAGTGCCCTTGCCCTGGCGGCGCACCACGAGGTTCTCGGCCGCCAGTTCGTCGATCGCCTTGCGCACCGTGCCCTGGCTCACGCGAAAACGCGCGGCGAGGTCCATCTCGCTGGGGATGGCCTCGCCGGGTTTCCATTCGCCGGCCTGCAGGCTTTGCAGGATCAGCACCTTGATCTGCTGGTACAGCGGGCTGAAGGCCGGTGCCACGCCGGTAACCGCGCCGGCATCGCCGGAAAGCGCTGCGGAATCGGTCAATGAGGACGGGTTGATGGCCATGGGGCAGCAGGTTGGCAGCAGTAAGTGGCGGWTGGCGGCGGGTTAAAGCGGCTTGTGGGGGAAGCCGCAACAGGCACGCGGCAATCCCGGAAATAAAGTCCGAAACAAGGCTGAATCATATCTTATATAAGACATAAGACAAATTGACGCCCGTCACTTTTCAAGCGTAAAATCTTGGGCTGAGCCAGTGCATGGCCTGCCATTTTGCGGTGATTTTGAGGGGCGAAAACCCCGAATGACCATCCCCGAATATCCCAGGCTCGCGCCAGACATCTCACATCACACCCTCATTCAACCGATTCTTAACTTTCCTGGAGCCCTCGATCATGAGCAAAAAACCCGTCCGTGTTGCAGTCACCGGTGCAGCTGGCCAAATCGGTTACGCATTGCTGTTTCGCATTGCCTCCGGCGAGATGCTCGGCAAGGACCAGCCCGTCATCCTGCAACTGCTCGAAGTGCCTGTTGAGGGCCCGCAGAAGGCGCTCAAGGGCGTGATGATGGAACTCGACGACTGCGCCTTCCCGCTGCTGGTCGGTATGGAAGCGTATGACGACCCAATGAAAGCCTTCAAGGACGCCGACTACGCGCTGCTGGTCGGCTCGCGCCCGCGTGGCCCCGGCATGGAACGCGCCGAGCTGCTGGCCGTCAACGGCGCCATCTTCACGGCGCAGGGCAAGGCGCTCAACGCCGTCGCCAGCCGCAACGTCAAGGTGCTGGTGGTCGGCAACCCGGCCAACACCAACGCCTACATCGCCATGAAGAGCGCACCCGACCTGCCGCGCAAGAACTTCACCGCCATGCTGCGCCTGGACCACAACCGCGCCGCCAGCCAGATCGCCGCCAAGACCGGCAAGGCCGTGGCCGACATCGAAAAGCTCACCGTCTGGGGCAACCACTCGCCCACGATGTACGCCGACTACCGTTTCGCCACCATCAAGGGCGAAAGCGTCGCCAAGATGATCAACGACCAGGAATGGAACGCCAATGTGTTCCTGCCCACCGTCGGCAAGCGCGGCGCCGCCATCATTGAAGCGCGCGGGCTGTCCTCGGCGGCATCGGCTGCCAACGCCGCCATCGACCACATGCGCGACTGGGCCCTGGGCACCAACGGCAAGTGGGTCACCATGGGCATCCCGTCGGACGGCCAGTACGGCATCCCCAAGGACGTCATGTTCGGTTTCCCCGTGACCTGCGAAAACGGCGAGTACAAACTCGTCGAAGGCCTGGAAATCGACGCCTTCAGCCAGGAACGCATCAACAAGACGCTGGACGAGCTCAAGGGTGAGCAGGACGGCGTCAAGCACCTCCTGTAAACGGTACGCAGTACGAGGCCGCCCCGCACCTTGCCCGCACACCGCCGCCCTCATCCATGAGCGACTGGAATCCCGCCCTCTACAGCCGCTATGAGGACGAGCGCACGCGCCCGGCCCAGGAGCTGCTGGCGCGGGTTCCGCTGGCGCAGGCGGCCCGCGTGTTCGACCTGGGCTGCGGGCCCGGCAACTCCACCGAGTTGCTGGTCCGCCGCTTTCCGGGCGCCGTGGTCACGGGCACCGACAATTCCGAAGCCATGCTGGCCAGTGCGCGCAAGCGCCTTCCGGCCGCGCATTTCGAGCTGAGCGACATCGCCGATTGGCAACCCGCATCCGGCGATGCCGCCCCCCAACTCATTTACGCGAATGCGGCCCTGCAATGGGTGCCCGACCACGCCAGGCTGGTCCCGCGGCTGTTCGCCGCCTTGGCGCCCGGCGGCGTGCTGGCCATCCAGATGCCCGACAACCGCGACGAGCCTACACATCGCCTGATGCGCGAGCTGGCTTCCGAGGCGCCGTGGACCGAAGCGATCGGCGACTATTCGAAGCTGCGCACCGAGCTGTTTTCCATAGACCGCTATTACGACCTGCTGGCCGTGGAGGCCGCGCACGTCGATGTCTGGCGCACGGCCTACCAGCATCCCATGGCTTCGGCCGCCGCGATTGTCGAATGGGTGCGCGCGACGGGCCTCAAGCCTTTTGTGGACCGCCTCCCGCCGGATTTGCAGGCGAGTTACCTCGCCGAATACGAACGCCGTGTTGCCCAGGCTTACCCGCCACGAAGCGACGGCAAGCTGTTGCTGGCTTTCCCGCGCATGTTCATCGTCGCCCAACGCAAGCCATGAGCGCCACCGCCCTTCATCCCGCGCAAGTGCTGCTCGGCGCCCAGGCCGGCGCCATGACGCTGCCGGTCTGCGACCACTACAGCGGCGTCGAAGCGCGCATGCGCAAAAGCCTGCAGCTGCAGGCCGAGATGATCGAGGAGTTCGGCGCCTGCGTGTTTGACGTGACCCTGGACTGCGAAGACGGCGCGCCCGTGGGCGGCGAGGCCGAGCATGCGGCCATGGTGGTGGCGCTGGCGGCACTGGCCGGCGACAAGGCCCGCGTCGCCGTGCGTGTGCACGCGGTAGACCATCCGGCCTTTGAGTCCGACATGGCCGTGATCGCCGGCAAGCTGGCGCGCCACCTTTCGCACATCATGGTTCCCAAGGTCGAATCGCTGGCCGACGTGCTGCGTGCCGAGCAGGCGTTGCTGGCCGCTTGCGCCGGGGATTTGCCGCTGCACGTGCTGATCGAATCGCCGCTGGCGGTGCGCAATGCCTTTGAGATCGCGGCGCACCCGCGCGTGCAGTCGCTGAGCTTCGGGCTCATGGATTTTGTGTCGGCGCATGCGGGCGCGATTCCCGCCGACGGCATGAGCAGCCGGGGCCAGTTCACGCACCCGCTGGTGCTGCGCGCCAAGCTCGAAATCGCCTCGGCCTGCCACGCCCACGGCAAGGTGCCCTCACATTGTGTTGTCACGGAATTCAGCGACATTGAGGCCATGACCGCCGCCGCACGCCATGCCGCCCGCGAACTGGGCTACACCCGGATGTGGAGCATCCACCCGAACCAGATCCGCCCCATCCTGGAGGCCTTCGCACCCGGCGAAGGCGAGATTGAGGACGCCACCAAAATAATTACCGCCGCCGCCCTTGCCGACTGGGCGCCCATCAACTTTGAAGGAAAGCTGCACGACCGCGCGAGCTACCGTTACTTCTGGCAGGTCCTGGAGCGCGCGCACCAGACCGGCCGTGTTTTACCGCACGAGGCGCAGGCGTATTTTTCCGTCCCGCTTCACTGATTTTCCCGATTGACTGTTGACCGTTCCAAAGGACCCCCATGAAACATTTCGCTCTCTCTGCCTTGATGCTGGCCGCCCCGGCCCTGTTGCTGGCCCAGACGGCGGCCCCTAAAGCCGCCGCGCCCAAGGCTGCAGCCGCAGCTGACCAGCCTGTCCAGGCCGCCAAGCGCGCACCGATCAGGCGCTCTGCCGCCAAGGTAGTGGAAGAAAGGACGCCCATTGACGATGACCTGTCGGTCACCTTGACCGCTGAAGACCTGGAGCTCGCCAAGCGGGTTTACATCGGCACGATTCCCTGCGAACTGGGCGCCTCCGTCACCATCACGCCGAACGAAAAACGCCCGGGCTTCTTCCTGGTGCAGACGGGCAAGATGCGTTTTCGCATGCACCCGGTCGGAAGCCGCACCGGCGCCATCCGCCTGGAAGAYGGCCGTGCAGGCGCCATGTGGCTCCAGTTGGGCAACAAGTCGATGCTGATGAGCCAGAAATTGGGCCAGCGCCTGGCTGACGAGTGCATGAGCCCGGCGCAGGTGACTTTTGCCGACGACATGAAGAAGAACCCCCCGACCAGCATTCTGGAGGCCTTGCCTGCCGCCAAAGCTGCGCCAGCTCAGGCTGGCACGGGTTCTGCTCAGCCAGAAACTGCCCCGGCCAAAGTCCAATAACAGACACAGACACAGACCACGACCGCGCGCGCATCGACCGTGCAAATTTTTGAGTACAGGAGAAAAAATCATGATGTCCGACTTCTTGCAAACCTACCGCGCCCACGTCGCCGAGCGCGCCGTCACCGGCATCCCGCCGCTGCCGTTGTCCGCCAAGCAAACCGGCGAAGTCATCGAACTGCTGAAGAACCCGCCCAAGGGCGAGGAAGCCTTCCTGGTCGAACTCATCACCCACCGCGTTCCGGCCGGCGTTGACGACGCCGCCAAGGTCAAGGCCAGCTACCTGGCCGCCGTCGCCCACGGCACGGAAAAATGCGCGCTGATCTCGCGTGAAAAAGCCACGCAGTTGCTGGGCACCATGCTGGGCGGCTACAACATCAGCCCCATGGTCGCGCTGCTCGACGACGCAGAAGACAGCGTCGCCACGCAGGCCGCCAGCGGCCTGAAAAACACCCTGCTGATGTTCGACCAGTTCCATGACGTCCAGGAGAAGGCCGAGAAGGGCAACAAGTACGCCAAGGCCGTGCTGCAAAGCTGGGCCGATGCCGAGTGGTTCACCAGCCGCCCAGAAGTCCCCGAGTCCGTCAAGCTGACGGTCTTCAAGGTGGCCGGTGAAATCAACACCGACGACCTCTCGCCCGCGCCCGACGCCTGGAGCCGCCCCGACATCCCGCTGCATGCCATCGCCATGCACAAGAACGCGCGTCCCGGCGTCACGCCCGAGGAAGACGGCAAGCGCGGCCCGGTCAAGTTCATTGAAGAACTCAAGGCCAAAGGCAACCTCGTGGCCTATGTGGGCGACGTGGTCGGCACCGGTTCCTCGCGCAAATCGGCCACCAACTCCGTGCTGTGGTGGACGGGCCAGGACATTCCTTTCGTGCCCAACAAGCGCTTCGGCGGCGTCTGCCTGGGCGGAAAAATCGCCCCGATTTTCTACAACACCATGGAAGACTCCGGCGCGCTGCCGATCGAGCTCGACGTGAGCCAGATGGCCATGGGCGACGTGATCGAGCTGCGCCCTTACGACGGCAAGGCGCTCAAGGACGGCAAGGTGATCGCCGAGTTCAAGCTCAAGAGCGACGTGCTGTTCGACGAAGTGCGCGCCGGCGGCCGCATTCCGCTGATCGTCGGCCGCGGCCTGACGGCCAAGGCGCGCTTCGCACTGGGCCTGCCCCTGTCCACCCAGTTCCGCCTGCCGCAGAACCCGGCCGACAACGGCCGCGGCTTCACGCTGGCGCAAAAGATGGTCGGCCGCGCGGTCGGCTTGCCGGAAGGCCAGGGCGTGCGCCCCGGCACGTATTGCGAACCCAAGATGACCTCGGTCGGCTCGCAGGACACCACCGGCCCGATGACGCGCGACGAACTGAAAGACCTGGCCTGCCTGGGCTTCAGCTCCGACCTGGTCATGCAGTCCTTCTGCCACACGGCGGCTTATCCCAAGCCCGTCGACGTGAAGATGCACCACGAACTGCCTGACTTCATCAGCACGCGCGGCGGCATCTCGCTGCGTCCCGGCGACGGCATCATCCACAGCTGGCTCAACCGCATGCTGCTGCCCGACACCGTCGGCACCGGCGGCGACAGCCACACGCGTTTCCCCATCGGCATCAGCTTCCCCGCGGGCTCCGGCCTGGTGGCCTTCGGCGCCGCCACCGGCGTCATGCCGCTGGACATGCCCGAATCGGTGCTGGTGCGTTTCAAGGGTGAAATGCAGCCCGGCATCACGCTGCGCGACCTGGTCAACGCGATCCCGCTGTACGCCATCAAGGCCGGCCTGCTGACGGTCGCCAAGCAGGGGAAGAAGAACATCTTCTCGGGCCGCATCCTGGAAATCGAAGGCCTGCCCGACCTCAAGGTGGAACAGGCGTTCGAGCTCTCCGATGCCTCCGCCGAGCGTTCCGCCGGCGGCTGCACGGTGCACCTGAACAAGGAACCCATCATCGAGTACATCAACAGCAACATCACGATGCTGAAGTGGATGATCGCCACGGGTTATTCGGACGTGCGCACCATCAAGCGCCGCATCGCCGCCATGGAAGCCTGGCTGGCCGACCCGCAGCTGCTCAAGGGCGATGCCGACGCCGAATACGCCGCCGTCATCGAGATCGACCTGGCCGACATCCACGAACCCATCGTGGCCTGCCCGAATGACCCCGACGACGTGAAGACCCTGAGCGAAGTGGCCGGCAGCAAGATCGATGAAGTCTTCATCGGCAGTTGCATGACCAACATCGGCCACTTCCGCGCGGCTTCCAAGCTGCTCGAGAACAAGCGCGACATCCCCGTCAAGCTGTGGATGGCGCCGCCGACCAAGATGGACGCCAAACAACTCACGGAAGAGGGCCATTACGGCGTGCTCGGCTCGGCCGGCGCGCGCATGGAAATGCCGGGCTGCAGCCTGTGCATGGGCAACCAGGCGCAGGTGAAAGAGGGCGCGACGGTGTTCTCCACCTCCACCCGCAACTTCCCGAACCGCCTGGGCAAGAACTCCAACGTCTACCTCGGCTCCGCCGAGCTGGCCGCGATCTGCTCCAAGCTGGGCCGCATCCCCACCAAGGCCGAATACATGGCCGACATGGGCGTGCTGACGGCTGCCAGCGCGCAGATTTACCAGTACCTCAACTTCGACCAGGTCAAGGATTACACCGACATGGCCGATACGGTGAAGGACGGCGTGCCGGCCTAAGTGGACACCCTGCCTGCGGCTTGACAGCCGCAAGGTGAAATGGAAGGATGAAGTGATGAAGAAACCGTCACTTCTCTCCTTCCTTTTTTTTGCCCTTTTTTCGGCAACCGCTACCAGTGCCGGCGCCCAGGAGCTGCGCACCAACGCCTTCAATGACCCCTTCCTCCAGGTCACCTCGGCCATCGCCCAGTGCCCTGTTCCCGAGGGGCCGCTTTACACCGAGCAGGAAGTGCGTGACGTGGCCCATGTCCGGGCGCAGCACGGCGGCAGCTGCTACCGCGTGGGGCGCTGCCGGCTGGCCAACTCCTATTGGTACGACCAGGAGATCATTCCGCGTGTCTCGCAGTACATCAGGCTCGACGGCCGCTTCGACGACACCAGCGTCTGGGTGCAAGGCGAGCGCCGGCTGGTTTTTTTGAAAGGCTGCGTCAAGACACGCGAGCAGTCGGAGGCGCTCGAAAAAGCCGTCTGGCTGGTCGACGACGTGATGGGGGTGGTGAATTACCTGCGCGTGGGCGATGAGCCCGTGCGTTATGTGCCCGCACAGAAATAAGGGCGTGGCACGGCGCCAGTCCGAAGCGCCCTGGGGTGTCTAGGGCAGAGGCTCGACCACCCGCAATTCCGAACCGTCGACAAAGGTCAAGTACCAGAACTCCGGCGACAGCGGCAGGTTGGGGCGCATATAACTCACGTTGGACGCCTGCACATAGACCGTGCTCGCGCCGGTGTCGGGCGGCGGCGCCAGGTAGTGGCGCCTGAGGCCCACCAGATTGCCTATGCTGGTGACCACGGTGCCTACCGATTCGGTGACGGCATTGACGGTCGTCCCCTGGCCCAGCATGTGGATGGTGGTCTGGCCGACCAGGTCGGGAGGCGAGGCCTCCACATACAGCACCGCGGTGGTGTTGATGCGCAGGTCGTCCGGTGCGGCCGGTTCGGTGGATTTGTTGAATGAGATGAAGGGCATGGGACCTCGCGCCGGTTCAGGACAAGTGCAGTTCTTTGTGTTCGCCCAACCTGGGCGGCGTGTCTCCGGTGAGCGCGGCCTTCGCCATCTTGGCCAGCTGCACCATCTTGCTTTCCTTCACGTCCCAGTATTCCGCGTGGTGGATATGCACTTCCAGCAAGGCCAGGTCCGGGTCGTTCACGCCGGCCGGAAACCAGGCCCGTGCCGCCGGCGACCAGAGTTCTTCCTTTTTGGCTTGGTCTTCGGCAACCAGAGCCTGGCCTGACAGCGACACATAGCTGTCGTCACCCGGGTCCGCATACGACACATTGACATTGCCGTCCTGCTGCAGGCGCTGGGCCAGCTCGCTTTTGCGCGAGATGAAAAAGTACAGCCGCGCGCCTTCGTCGATGGCGCGGTTCTGCGTGGTCAGCGGATGGGCGTGCAGCATGCCGTTGGCGTGGCGGTGCGTGAGCATGCCGTACTTGATGTCCTTGATCAGGGCCCAGAGGGTGTCGTGGTCTGATTTGGCTGTGCTCATGAAAGCTCCCTGAATGGATGTGTATCGATGTGCATGGGTGGATGCTTCAAGGCTAGGCATCAGGCTGCATGCCGCTCATCGGCCAGCGGCCCGGACAGCTGTCAGCTAGTGCCGACAGCTCCGGCTTGCTCACGCCGCTTATGTAAACCATTGCCCTACCGCGGAACCAAATGGCGGAGCGGTTACCATATAGATGAGAGTAATTCGCATTTGCATGACTGGTTCCTTACAGGCGCGGCGCAAGACATGACTGTTTTTCCGCCTTTTCGTCTTTTCGCCTGCCGACCCGGTCCCCTGCGTGCCCGCTTCTTTTGTAAAGGTGTTCCATGAAATTGTTGTCCTTCTCCCTTGCCGGCGCCGCGCTGGCCGCCGGCCTCCTGGCCGCTCCGCTGGTTGCCACAGCGCAAGCCGTCAAACCGACCCCCGAGGGCATCGTGGTCTACAACGCCCAGCACACCAGCCTGACCAAGGCCTGGGCCGATGCCTTCAGCAAGGAAACCGGCATCAAGGTCACCTTGCGCAACGGCAGCGATACCGAGCTGGGCAACCAGATCGTGCAGGAAGGCAAAGCCTCGCCCGCCGACGTGTTCCTGACCGAAAACTCTCCCGCCATGGCGCTGGTCGATATGGCAGGGCTGTTTGCCCCGCTGGATGCGGCCACCTTGTCTGAAGTGCCTGCCAACTTCCGTCCCGAGCATGGCCGCTGGACCGGCATCGCCGCGCGCAGCACGGTGTTCGTCTACAACAAGGCCAAGCTCACGCCGGCGCAGCTGCCCAAGTCCATGCTGGACCTGGCCACGCCGGCATGGAAGGGCCGCTGGGCCGCGTCGCCTTCGGGCGCCGACTTCCAGGCCATCGTGAGCGCGCTGCTTGAACTCAAGGGCGAGGCCGCCACCGCCGCCTGGCTCAAGGCCATGAAGGAAAACGCCACGCCCTACAAGGGCAACGGCACGGTGCTCAAGGCCGTCAACGCCGGCCAGATTGAAGGCGGCGTGATTTACCACTATTACTACTACGGCGACCAGGCCAAGACCGGCGAGAACAGCAACAACACCCAGCTGCATTACTTCCGCAACCAGGATGCTGGCGCTTTTGTGAGCATCTCCGGCGGCGGCGTGCTGGCCTCGAGCAAGCACCAGCCCGAAGCCCAGGCTTTCGTGAAATGGATCGCCGGCAAGGGCGGCCAGGAAATTTTGAAGACTGGCGACGCCTATGAATACGCCGTCGGTACCGGCGCGCAGTCCAACCCCAAGCTGGTGCCGCTGGCCGAGCTGCAGGCGCCCAAGGTCGAGCCGTCGAAACTCAACAGCAAAAAAGTCACCGACCTGATGACCCAGGCCGGCCTGCTGTAACCCGCTCCCAAGTGCGCGGACCGGACAGCTTCCTTGAGTGCCTTGCCGCTTGATGCCGAAGCCGCCCTGAACCCGGCGGCTGCGGTGCTGTTGCCTTTGCCCGCTGCCGGGCATGGCGGCTGGCGCCTGTCCTGGGTGGGCGGCGCGGCCCTGGTCGTGTCGTTGCTGGCTTTGCTGCCGCTGGGCTTTGTGCTCTGGGTCGGCGTCCAGACCGGCTGGGATACCGCCTTGGCATTGATCTTCCGGCCGCGCGTCGGCGAACTGCTGGTCAACACCGCGCTGCTGGTGGCGCTCACGGTGCCGCTGTGCGCCGTGCTGGCTGTGGCGCTGGCCTGGCTCACCGAACGCAGCGAGCTGCCCGGCGCTCGCACTTGGGCCTGGCTGCTGGTGGCGCCGCTGGCGGTGCCGGCTTTTGTGCACAGCTATGCGTGGATGACGGTGGCGCCCGGGCTGCACGGCCTGGCGGCCGGCGTGATGGTCTCGGTGATCGCCTATTTCCCTTTCCTGTATTTGCCGGTGGCCGCGGCCCTGCGGCGCCTCGACCCGGGCATGGAAGACAGCGCCGCCTCGCTGGGCCTGAGCCCCTGGGCGGTGTTTTTCCGTGTGGTGCTGCCGCAGCTGCGGCTGGCGGTGTGCGGCGGCTCGCTGCTGGTGGGGCTGCACCTGCTGGCCGAATACGGCCTCTACGTGATGATCCGCTTCGACACCTTCACCACGGCCATCGTCGACCAGTTCCAGTCCACCTACAACGGCCCCGCCGCCAACATGCTGTCGGGCGTGCTGGTGGTCTGCTGCTTCGCGCTGCTGGGGCTGGAATCGGCCGCGCGCGGCAAGGAGCGTTATGCGCGTGTCGGCTCCGGCGCGGCGCGCATGCCTTTGAAGCGCAGCCTGGGCCGCTTTACCGCGCTTGGCCTGTTGCTGCCCGCGCTGCTCAGCGTGCTGGCGCTGGGCGTGCCGCTGGCCACGCTGGGACGCTGGCTGGTGGCGGGCGGTGCGGCTGTCTGGCGCTTCGATGAAATCGGCCCGTCGATTGCGCAGACCCTGGCGCTCGCGCTGGCCGGTGCGCTGCTGACCACGCTGGCCGCCGTGCCCATGGCCTGGCTGTCGATACGCTCGCCGGGCCGGCTGCAGCGTGTGCTGGAGGCCTGCAACTACATGGTCGGCTCGCTGCCCGGCGTGGTGGTGGCGCTGGCCCTGGTCACGGTCACCGTTCGTCTGCCGATCTACCAGACGGCGCTGACGGTGTTGCTGGCTTATTTGCTGATGTTTTTGCCGCGCGCCTTGATCAGCCTGCGCGCCGGCATCGCGCAGGCGCCGGTGGAGCTGGAACAGGCGGCGCGCAGCCTGGGCCGCACACCCGCGCAGGCGCTGTGGGCCATCACCATGCGGCTGGCCGCGCCCAGCGCGGCGGCCGGCGCGGCGCTGGTGGGGCTGGGCATCACCAACGAACTCACCGCCACGCTGATGCTCGCGCCCAACGGCACGCGCACCCTGGCGACTTCCTTCTGGGCCTACAGCAGCGAGATCGACTACGCTGCCGCCGCGCCCTATGCGCTCATCATGGTGCTGCTCTCGCTGCCCATGACCTGGCTGCTCTACCACCAATCCAAACGCACGGCGGGACGATGACGCGATGACGACCTCTCTGGAACTGCAAGCCATCCGCAAACACTACGGCGCCGTTCAGGCCCTGGGCGGCGTGGACCTGAGCGTCGCGCCCGGCAGCCGCACCGCCATCGTCGGCCCCTCGGGCTCGGGCAAGACCACGCTGCTGCGCATCATCGCGGGCTTTGAAGCGCCCGACGCGGGCCGCGTCACGCTCGGTGGCCGCCAACTGGCCGACGGGCCCGATGCCGTGCCAGCGCATGAACGCGGCATAGGCTATGTGCCGCAGGACGGCGCGCTGTTTCCGCACCTCACGATCGAAGGCAACGTCGGCTTCGGCCTGCCGCGCAACACGCCGCGGCGCGCTGAACGCATCGCCGAACTGATGGACATGGTCGCGCTGGACACGGCCATGCTGGCGCGCCGCCCGCACGAGCTTTCGGGCGGCCAGCAGCAGCGTGTGGCGCTGGCGCGGGCTCTGGCGCAGCGGCCGAAGCTGATGCTGCTCGACGAACCTTTCTCGGCACTCGACACCGGCCTGCGCGCCAGCACCCGCAAGGCCGTGGCGCAGTTGCTGGGAGCGGCGGGCATCACCACCATCCTCGTCACGCACGACCAGGCCGAGGCCTTGTCGTTCGCCGACCAGGTGGCCGTGATGCGCGGCGGGCTGCTGGTGCAGGCTGGCCGTCCGCTGGACCTGTATTTGCGGCCGCGCGATGCGGCTGTGGCCGGCTTCCTGGGCGACAGCATCGTGCTGCCCGCGCAACTGGCCGGCGGCTGGGCCGACTGCGCACTGGGACGCATCGCCGTCAACGACAGCGGGCGCCAGGGTCCGGCGCAGATCATGCTGCGGCCCGAGCAGCTGCAGGTGGCGGAGGTGCCGGCCGAAGCGGCGGCGCATGGCTTGCAAGGGGAGGCCTGCTACGGCGCGGTCACCGACACCGATTTCGGCGGCTCGGTCTGCGTGCTGTCGGTGCGCCTGCTGCGCGGCACCGGCGCGACTACGGCAGCGCCAGCAAGCGGCTGGGATGAGCCGCTGCTGGTGCACAGCGCGGGCATGCATGCGCCGGCGCTGGGCGCCATGGTGCGCATCACGGTGGCCGGCCAGGCCCACGTCTTCAGCGCCTGAGGCGCCGGCAAGCTTTGTTACTTTTTCTGTCAGGGGATTTCCTGTTTTTGGGTATATTTGTGTACGGTGTACACAAGATGCGACGGCTTCCTGGCTCTGCTGCTTCGCTGTGTCGCCTCCGCTTTTCACCGACCCTTTAAACAAGGAGATTTCCCATGGCCCGTTACGTAGATGGATTCATCGTCGCTGTCCCCACCAAAAAAGTGGAGGCCTACCGCAAGCTGTCCCGCAAGGCCGGCAAGATCTGGAAGGAGTACGGCGCGATCGAATACACCGAATGCATCGCCGATGATGTGAAACCCGGCAAGCTCACCTCCTTTCCGCAAAGCGTCAAGCTCAAGAAGGATGAAGTGGTGGTGTTCTCCTGGATCACCTACAAGTCGCGCAAGCAGCGCGACAGCGTCAACAAAAAGGTCA
Organism: Polaromonas sp. P1_G1; assembly: GCF_056405595.1. Lineage (NCBI taxonomy): Bacteria > Pseudomonadati > Pseudomonadota > Betaproteobacteria > Burkholderiales > Comamonadaceae > Polaromonas > Polaromonas sp. P1_G1. The sequence continues at coordinate 24,810 of NZ_JBFUBU010000028.1, read as the reverse complement.
TGTCCGACCCGCGCCTTGAAGCCATGATGGACCCGAAGAATCTTCCCTTCGACGGGAAGCGGATGATTTTTGGCGGCTTCAAGACAATCGTCGAGTTGTGAACGCTGCTGACGTCTAGGCCTGCGCCGCAAGCGCCAGCAGCGCCTGGCGCGTGAAATCATCGGCCGGGAAAAAGGTCTCCATCGCGAGTTCCTGCAGCGTCACGTCCACCGGTGTGCCGAAGATGGTGGTGGTGCTGATAAAGCTCAGCATGCCGGCCGGCGTGCGGAACAGGAAGGGCATCACCACGCCCGGGTGCTCGCCATCGAGGTGTTCGTTTTTTGCTTCCTCAGGCACGGGATAGGCCTTGAGTTCCTCCAGCAGGGCGGCCAGCAGCGGGTCTGCCGTCGCCGCGACCTGCTGGCGCAGGCGCTCAAATATATGCGCGCGCCACTGCGGCAGGTTAGCAATCCGCGGCGCCAGGCCCTTGGGATGCAGGCTCAGGCGCAATACATTCACCGGGCCCTGCAGCAACGCGGCATCGGCGCCCTCCATCAGGTGCGGCACCATGCGGTTGGCGGCCACCAGGTTCCAGTGCCGGTCCACCGCCAGGGCCGGGTAGGGTTCGTGGCTTTTGAGCAGCAGCTCCACGGCCTGCCGAGCCGAGGCCAGCGCCGGGTCGTCCAGCGACCGCTCGCGGTACATGGGCGCATAGCCGGCCGCCACCAGCAGCGTATTGCGCTCGCGCAGCGGAATGTCCAGCCGCTCCGACAGCCGCAGCACCATTTCGCGGCTGGGCACCGAGCGCCCGGTTTCCACAAAACTCAGGTGGCGCGTCGAGATGTCCGCCTCATGGGCCAGGTCCAGCTGGCTCAGGCGCCGGTGCTGGCGCCAGTGGCGCAGGTGGTCGCCAAAAGGTTGGGGCGCACTTCGCGGCGCGGGGCGGCTGGGGTGGTGGGTGCTGGCGGTCATGGCGCCATCGTAAAGCCATGCGGGTGGTTTTCCATTACCTCTCAGGTTATCGACGGGCCGCTGCCGCACGGGAATGATGACCTCCATGCGCACCGACCCGGCGGCCCGGCGCGCAGGTCAACGTCACCGGCTGCCACTTCTCAGGAGTTTTGCCATGTCTTCGAGTTCCATCCTGTCGTCCCCCAATTTCCTGCGCAATGTGCTGCGTGTGGACGCGCTTTCGTGCATTGCCTGCGGCGTGCTGCAGGTGGCCTTTCCGGCCGCGATGGCCCGCCTGCTGAACCTGCCCGAAGGCCTGCTTGCCTACACCGGCGAGTTCCTGCTGGTCTATGCGGCGGTCGTTGCTTTTGTTTCAACGCGTAATCCTTTGCCACGCGGCGTCATCTGGGCATTGGTGGCGGGTAATGCCGGTTGGGCGCTGGCCTGCGTGCTGCTGCTGGTCAGCGGCCGCGTGTCGCCCTCCATGCTGGGTGTGGCTTATGTGGTGATGCAAGCGCTGACTGTGGCAGTGCTGGCGGAGCTGCAGTATTTCGGCTTGCGCCGCGCAGCGCCACAGCCGGCCTGGTAAGAGCGCACCAGAAGGGCGCAAGACCGGCACAAGCCTGGGCAAGCGGGCAGGGTATGCGGGCGCGGGCCCCCACGGGGCCGCAGTGCCTGCCAGAATGGGGGCTGCCGTCAATAAAAAGGAGTCCGCCATGGCCAAACCGCCTCCCCACGCTTTTTCGTCCACGCTCAAAAGCTTCAAGACCGCCTCCGGCAAAACCGGCAAGTTCTACTCCCTGCCGGAACTCGCCAAACAATTCCCCAAAGTCGCCCGCCTGCCGGTGTCCATGCGCATCGTGCTCGAATCGGTGCTGCGCAACTGCGACGGCAAAAAAGTCACGGCCGAACACGTGGCCCAGCTGGCCAACTGGCTGCCCCAGGCCGAGCGCAGCGAAGAAATCCCCTTTGTCGTCTCGCGCGTGGTGCTGCAGGACTTCACCGGCGTGCCGCTGCTGGCCGACCTGGCCGCCATGCGCAGCGTGGCGCTCAAGCTGGGCAAGAACCCCAAGGCCATCGAGCCGCTGGTGCCGGTCGACCTGGTGGTCGACCACTCCATCATGGTCGACTACTACGGCAAGAAAAATTCGCTGGACCTCAACATGAAGCTTGAGTTCCAGCGCAACCGCGAGCGCTACGAATTCATGAAGTGGGGCATGCAGGCCTTCGACACCTTCGGCGTCGTGCCCCCGGGCTTCGGCATCGTCCACCAGGTCAACCTTGAATACCTGTCGCGCGGCGTGCACAAGACCAACGACAACGTGTACTACCCCGACTCGCTGGTGGGCACCGACAGCCACACCACCATGATCAACGGCATCGGCGTGGTGGCCTGGGGCTGCGGCGGCATCGAGGCCGAAGCCGCCATGCTGGGCCAGCCGGTGTACTTTCTCACGCCCGATGTGGTGGGCTTCGAGCTGACCGGCCGCCTGCGCGAAGGCGTTACCGCCACCGACCTGGTGCTGCGGGTGACCGAGCAATTGCGTAAAGAGAAGGTCGTCGGGAAGTTCGTCGAGTTCTTCGGCGAAGGCACGCGCACGCTGGCCCTGCCCGACCGCGCCACCATCGGCAACATGGCGCCCGAATACGGCGCCACCATGGGTTTCTTCCCGGTCGACGAGAAAACCATTGACTACTTCAAGGGAACGGGCCGCACCAAGGAAGAGATCGAAGCCTTCGAGGCCTACTTCAAGGCGCAAGGGCTCTTCGGCGTGGCGCAAGCCGGCCAGATCGATTATTCGCATGTGGTCAAGCTCGACCTGGGCGACGTCACGCCCAGCCTGGCCGGCCCCAAGCGCCCGCAGGACCGCATCGAGCTCGGCAACGTCGCCGGGCAGTTCAAGTCGCTCTTCAGCAAGCCGATTGCCGAGAACGGTTTCAACCAGCCGCCGGCCATGCTCAACACGCGCCACCTGGTGCGCCGCACCGACGAAGGGCGGCTGGACACCTTGCCCTCCGCGCCGCCGACACCTGCGGGTGCCGCGCGCCCCGTGATGGAGATGGAGGGCAACAGGCCCACCTTGGCCCATGCGCGTGCCAGCAACACCACCGACTCACCCGCCACCGCGCAGACCGAGGTCGTGCATTCGGCGCCCGGCATCACCGTGGGCAACGGCGACGTGCTGATCGCCGCCATCACCAGCTGCACCAACACCTCCAACCCCAGCGTGCTGCTGGCCGCCGGTCTGCTGGCCAAAAAGGCGGTGGAAGCGGGCCTCAAGGTGCAGCCGCACATCAAGACCTCGCTGGCGCCCGGTTCGCGCATCGTGACCGAGTACCTGACCGAGACAGGCCTGCTGCCTTACCTTGAAAAGCTGGGCTTCGCGCTGGCCGGCTACGGCTGCACCACTTGCATCGGCAACGCCGGCGACCTGACGCCCGAGCTCAACGAAGCCATCAGCAAAAGCGACCTGGTCTGCGCGGCCGTGCTCTCGGGCAACCGCAACTTCGAGGCGCGCATCCATCCCAACCTCAAGGCCAACTTCCTGGCCAGCCCACCGCTGGTGGTGGCTTACGCGATCGCCGGCACGGTGATGCGCGACCTGATGACCGAGCCCGTTGGCAAGGGCAAGGGCGGCAAAGATGTGTATCTAGGCGACATCTGGCCGACCAGCGACGAGATCTACAAACTCATGAAGTACGCRATGAASGGCAAGGCCTTCCGCGCCAATTACGCGAAGGTGAAAACCGAACCGGGCAAGCTCTGGGAAAACATCAAGGGAGTCAAAGGCACCTCTTACACCTGGCCCGCCAGCACCTACATCGCCGAGCCGCCGTTCTTCAAGGACTTCAGCATGGACGCCGGCGAAGCCGGCAGCGTGTCGGTCAAGGGCGCGCGCATCATGGCGCTGTTCGCCGACTCCATCACCACCGACCATATCTCGCCGGCCGGCTCCATCAAGGCCAGCTCGCCCGCGGGCCTGTGGCTGCAGGCCAACGGCGTGCAGAAAGCCGACTTCAACAGCTACGGCGCGCGTCGCGGCAACCACGACGTGATGATGCGCGGCACCTTCGCCAACGTGCGCATCAAGAACCTGATGATCCCGCCCGACGCGGACGGTTCGCGCGAAGAAGGCGGCGTGACATTGTTCCAGCCAGGCGGCGAGAAGATGTTCATCTACGACGCCGCCATGAAGTACATGGAGCAAGGCACGCCCACGGTGATCTTTGCCGGCGAGGAATACGGCACCGGYTCCTSSCGCGACTGGGCCGCCAAGGGCACRCAGCTGYTGGGCATCAAGGCCGTGGTGGCMMRSAGCTTTGAGCGCATCCACCGTAGCAACCTGGTGGGCATGGGTGTGCTGCCGCTGCAGTTCAAGCCGGGCGAATCGTGGCAGACCCTCAAGCTCACCGGCACCGAAGTCATCGACGTGATTCCACACCCCGAACTCAAGCCGCAAAGCGAAGCCAAGCTGGTCATCACGCGCGCCGACGGTTCGCGCGAGGTAGTCACCGTGATCCTGCGCGTGGACACACCCATCGAGGTGGATTACTACCGCAATGGCGGCATCTTGCCGTTCGTGCTGCGGCAGTTGTTGGCCTGATGCTCCGGCAGGCTCTGATTGCCGGTGGCGGCATCGGTGGGCTCGCCGCTGCGTTGGCAGCAACGCGCGCGGGTTGGGACGTTCGCCTGTTTGAGCGCGCCAACGCCTTCAGCGAAGTCGGCGCCGGCATCCAGCTCGGCCCCAACGTCGTCAAGGTGCTGCACGGCTGGGGACTGGCCGACGCGCTGCAGGCCGTGGCCGCGGTTCCCGAACGCCTGCAGGTGCGTAGTGCCGTGTCGGGCCAGCTGCTGGGCGAACTGCCTCTGGGCGCCGCCATGGCCGAGCGTTATGGCGCGCCTTATCTCACCATTCATCGCGCTGACCTCCACGGTGTGCTGCTGCAGGCTGTGCAGCAGCATGCCGATGTGAAGCTGCACCTGAGCCGGCCCTTGCAATCTTTCAGCCAGACCGCCCAGGCCGTCACCGTGCGTGCTGACGACGGCCCCGGTATCGAATGTGACGCCCTCATAGGCGCCGACGGCATCTGGAGCACGGTGCGCCAGGAACTGTTGGGGGATGGCCTGCCGCGCCGCACCGGCCACCTGGCTTACCGCGCCCTGATGCGGCAATCCGATCTGCCTGAACTGCTCAGGAGCCACCAGGTCACCGCCTGGCTGGGGCCGCGCATGCATGTGGTGCAGTACCCCGTGCGCGGCGGTGAATTTCTCAACGTGGTGGCCATCGTGCACGGCGAGGTTGCGGCCGAAGCCGACCTTTGGGACCACAGCGCCAACGCCGCCGACCTGGCCTCAGCGACAGCCGGCTGTTGCGCCGCGCTGCGCGAGGTGATGGACGCCATTGAGGGTTGGCGCCTGTGGGTGTTGCACGACCGCGCGCCCATGCAGGGCGCTCATCAGCACGCCGTGGGCCGCGTCGCTTTGCTGGGCGACGCCGCCCATCCCATGCGCCCCTACCTGGCGCAAGGCGCCGGCATGGCGATTGAAGACGCCGCCGAACTGGGCCACGCCCTGGCCCAGGCGCTGGACCCGGCGCTTGATGTGCCGACCATGCTGCAGCGCTATGCGCTCAACCGCTGGCAGCGTAATGCGCGGGTTCAGGCCAGAGCACTGCGCAATGGGCAGATATTTCACGCCGATGGTCTGCTGCGTTGGGGCCGCGATGCCTCGCTCAAACTGCTGGGCGAGAAACTGCTGGATATGCCTTGGCTGTATGGTGCAAGCCAAACATATCTTGATGGGCATTGCACCGGCGTAAAACAATAGCTGTTTGCGCACGCCCTATAGCGACGTTTTCAGGTGCGCGGTGCGCCCACTATTGAGTCACGGGATTTTGTTTTTCTCGGACTTTGGAACTTGTATGTACTTCCTCATCCTGTCGAATTTTTCATCGTAAACCAGCACAGTGTCCCTCTGTTCGGGCCGGAGAATTCTCAAGCTGTTGTACCTGGTTTCCACTTTCTCTTCAGTGTTCATGAAAATCTTGTGATCCCACCGCTCTTCCGGGTCTTTATAAACAGTTTCGATGATGACCTTGCCTGGRAAAACTTCGTTAAATGCGATGTAGTACTCCGGATGAAGGGAGGGGTCGTTCTTTCTGAGGAGTACCAGGAGGAGGTAGGCATCGTTCAGTCCTTCCCGCGTGTCCTTGAGCAGAATAGCGATTTCTTTCTTGTCCTCGCCGCTGAAATCCCCTTCCCTTAACAGGCTTGAGTATTTGAGGTTTCCGGAGTTCATGAATCGATAGGCCGCTCCTTCGTCGGATGCGTAAAAGTCGATGAGCTTCTCTTTGACGCCATAYGGCAATTCCTTGAGATAAAACGCATCGAAGTCGTGGCCGTATTTTCTGCTGAAGTYTTCTGCTGAAACCAGGTAGTTGTCGTTGAGCAGGGCAGGCAGCAGGGTGGGGTATTCAACAGCGCCCTTCATTGCGAGCTTTAAATAAGCTTTCCAGTTTTCCTGGCCGACCCTCGGTTGATACTTTTCCAGGTCCTGGGGCGAATTCGTTTCAATCACGGAGTACCCGCGCTGCTTGTCGCCCTTGTCGTCTTTGCAGGTAACGCAATAAATGGTTTCACCAAAACCGAGGGCGTAGAGTTTTTCAGGGAGCTGGTCGTACTCTTTTTTGTAGCTTGCATCCAGGAGTTTGCCCTTGGTGATATGACCTGTATCACCGGTGAAGATAGCGACCGTTTTTGATGCGGCGACAGCATGTGCCACCGCGTCTCCTGTCGTTTCCGCTAACGCGGAAGATCTATCCCTGTCACTTTCGTGCGTGAGGTCGTAGACGTAGTATTTGAAATACTCAAAACCATTCCTGGCAAAGAAACAAACAAGCGCAAACACAATCAATGCAAGCGCGACTAAAGCTTTTTTGGTCTTGGACAGGGTCGGAAAATTCATAGGCCAAATGGGTGATAAGTAGTTGAAGCAACAGGTGAATAGCGTCTGCTGATTAAAAGGTGAGGGGGCTGCCGTAAAACGCAGGCAGTAGCCGACTGGGAAATGGACGTATCGCTGGCTATTTTGACAGCTACCCCTTTTTTGCGCAAAAAAAACGGAGCCCCTTTCGGAAGGCTCCGGTCTGACAAATTCAGCGCAGTGCGCCAGCTATCTCAGGACTTCGGCTCGGCGTGAGGCACCACCACCACAGGCACCTGAGGCATCGCCACCATGGCCGCCACGGATTCGGCAATCCCCGTCAGTGAGGGATTGCTGAGCCCGGCGTCTTTCATGATGGCATCCACGATCGGTTTGGCGACCTGGTATTGAAGCGCGGAGTTGACGACCTGCTCGGGCAAGGTGCCCGCGCCGCCGGAACTGCCGGCCTGGCCCGCGCCGCCGGCGCCGTTGCCCGTGGGCATTCCGTTGACCTGGAACAGGCGGATCGATTCGATTTTCTCGAGTGGCTTGACCGACTGCTGGATGATCAGCGGCAGCGACTGGATCAGCTGCAAACGCACCGCAAGGTCAATTTGCGCCGCGCCCAGGCGGTTTTTGGCTTCGTTGATGGCGCTGATACCTTCGGCTTCGGCCAGCGCAGCGGCTTTCTTCGCATCCGCTTCAACCCGCAATGCCAGCGCGCGATTCTCGGCAGCTTCGCGTTCGGCCGCAGCGGCCACGGTGATCGAGATCGCCTGCTGTTCGGCTTCGCGCGCGGCATCAATCAGCTGGATGGATTTGCCGCGTTCGGCAATCGCCACTTCGCGGGCCGTGTTGACCAACTCTTCAGACTTGACGGCTTCGGCGCGCGCGGTGTTTGCGGCCGCATCGGCCTGGGACTGTTCCTGGGATTTTTGCGCGATGGCGATGGCCGCACCCTGGTTGGCAAGTTCGATCGACTGGCGTTGCTCGGCCTGCTTGACCTTGGTTTCGCGGTCGGCTTCGATTTGTTTCTTTTGCACGGAAAGGTTTTTATCGATCTCTGCGCTGTTGACGGTGCGGTCGGCTTCGATGCGCCGCTCCTTCACCAGGCGGTCGGCGTTGATGCGGACCTCTTCGGCTTCGCGATGGCGCTCGGCTTCGATCTTGGCGATGGCGGTGGTCTGGTCGGCCTTGGCGTTGGAGATTTCCTGCTGCTGGGTCAAGGTTGCGAATTCCTGCTCCTTGGAAATCGTCAGCTTCAGGCGTTCGGCTTCGAGGTTTTTGGTGCGTACCTGGACTTCGGTGTCCTGCTCGATGTCATTACGCTGTTTGCGGCGGCTTTCGGTCTCTTCGGTCAGGCGCGTCAGGCCTTCGGCGTCAAAGGCGTTGCTGGGGTTGAAGAACTCCTTGGCGGTCTGGTCCATGCTGGTGAGCGAGACCGACTCCAGTTCCAGCCCGTTCTTCTCGAGGTCTTCGGCCACGGCGTTTTGCACGGCTTGCACAAACTCCCGGCGTTTGTCCTGCAGCTCGCGCATCGACATGGTGGCGGCGGTGGCGCGCAAGGCATCGACGAACTTGTCTTCCACCAGAACCTTGAGCGCCGCCGGTTCCATGGTTTTGCGCCCCAGGGTCTGGGCCGCCGTGCTGACCGATTCCGCGGTCTGCTTGACGCGCACGAAAAAGGCGGCAGCCACGTCCACACGCATGCGGTCCAGCGCGATCAGGCTCTGCTCTTCGCGCCGCGAGACCTCGAGCTTGAGCGTGTTCATGTTCACGGGAATGGTCTCATGGAAGATCGGCAGCACGATGGCGCCCCCATCCATGATGACTTTCTGGCCTCCGAGGCCGGTGCGCACAAAAGCGGTCTCCTTGGTGGCGCGGTGGTAAAGCCGCGCGAAGATGATGCCGATGAGCAGCAGCGGGAAAAATACCAGCCCTGCGGGAACCGCTATGTTGATAAGCATGTCAATCACGATCTACTTCCTCCGGTTGTTGTTTTTGGCCGGCCGTTTGGGCCGTTTTTTTGCCATTCAATTTCAGTTCTTTGGTTCGTCTCACAAAAGCTCAGGGTGCGGGTTGCGTATGCATTTGAAGCGGGCGCCGGCTTTGCGCACCAGCACGATGGCCGTGCCTTCGTCCAGCGTCTGATCGGCGATGTCGGGTTCAACCATGACATAGTGCGCGCGGCCGTTCGCGTCGCGGACTTTGGCCTCGGCAGCCACGCCGTCGCGCGCATGGCCTTTGACGATGACACCGGCGCGGCCGATCAGGGTCTGTTCGCTGACCGCGCTGGTTTCATCGCCGGGCACGATCCTGGCCAGCAGTCCCCCCACACCGTTGACCGTGGAGATGCCCGCGAGGAACGCTGGTATGCAGGCCAGCCACGCGGGAAGCAGCGAGCCGGCCAGGCCGTGGGCGACAGACTGGATCACATAGCCCGAGACGGTAAAGCCCGCCAGGAACAGGATCAGCAGTACCAGCAAGGGCACCTTGCCGACATGCAGCCAGCCCAGGGGGCCGTCGGCGCCGTCGGGCGTGTCGGGCATCAGGCTTTCAAGGATATGCGAAGGACTGTGCGCCAGCATCAGGCCCGCTCCTTCCACAATGCTCAAGCCGACCATCACGGCCAGCGCGGCGCCAAAAGGCCAGGTTTCCGGTGCGGTGAAGATGATCATCGCGGCGGCCTTAGTGGCTCGCCTTGAGCTCGGCCAGGCGCTCGCTGATCTTGTTGTCGCGCACAAGCTGGTTGAGTTCGTTGAGTTTGGCGGTCTGCTCCAGCCCGCCGCTACCGGCGCCGTTCAGGCCGGTGTGGCGCCGGAAGGTGCGGTCAAACGCCGACTGGGCGGAATTCATCCTGGCCTCGGCGGTGCCGGCGGGATTTTTGCGCAGGTTGCTGGTTTCAGCGAGGCGGCGCGATGCTTCGAAGTCCTGGATGGTTTTCTCCATTTCGCGCTTCTTGCCCATCAGCGCGTCCACGAAGCCGGAAAGTTCTTTGTCCTGCTGGCCCATTTCACTGAGGCTGGTCTCGAGGATGGGCAACTGCGCCTCGATGTCGAGCTGGCGGGCGATCGCCTGTTTGGCCAGGTCTTCGCGGTTTTCCGCAATCGCCGTGGTCACGGAGGCCGACAAGGCATCGTGCTCCTTGTTGAGCTGCAGGTGCTGCTGCTGGGCGAGATGCCGGTTCGCGACAATGCGCCCGAGTTCGGCCCTGACCTCGTCGGTGACCTGCTCGACCTCGCGCACCGATTGTTCGAGCACGGCAACAGGCGCGGCATCTTCTATCTTGTCGAGCAGCGCATGTGCGCCGCCCGCGATCACGCGGGTAACCCGGGTACGTAAGCTATCGGCCATAAAACCTCCCTTTTTAGCGTGGTGACGAAATCAGTCGCGCCAACTCGAGCACACGAGTTGAATTATCAATGATGACTTTTTCATCATAGGCGGCGGCGCGCGAGGTGACCGCCTGCCTCAGTAGCGTCTCCGCCAACTGCATGGTGCGTTTGACCAGGACGGCTTCCAGCTCCCGGGCGCTGTTGGGAGACGAGGCCTGGCTGGCATGCAGCATGGCGATCAAGGCCGGAAGATGCTCCATGAACGCCGCCAGCACTTCGGAGTGCTGGCCGGTCTGGCGCTCAAGCTGGGCGATCTGTTCGCGGGTATTGCGGCCCAGGTCGCGGTACATCGACAGGGCGCCCAGATAATCGGCGTCGCCATCGTGCATGCGCTTGAGGTGGAGTACGGCGACGCGGAGCTTGTCGCTGAGGGTGGTCGCGTCTTCCATCGGAAGCGTCGACAGCCACTCGTAGAGGTCGTCGGGGAGTCGGGCGGAAATAGGTACCATGTCGACGATTGTATTCAAATGAATACGATCGTCAACGATTAAATAAAAGACTGGATTTCAGAGATCGGTGCGTAATTTCCAGATTTCCGGGAATAGCACCACGTCGAGCATCTTGCGCAGGTAGCTCACCCCACCCGTCCCACCCGTCCCCCGCTTGAACCCAATCACCCGCTCCACCGTGGTGACATGCCGGAACCGCCAGAGCCGGAACGCGTCTTCCAGGTCGGTGAGCTCTTCACCGAGTTGGTATAGGTCCCAGTATTTCTTCGGATCGCGATAGACCACCAGCCAGGCCTGCTCGACTTCATCGCTCTCGACATAGCCTTGGGTCCAGTCGCGCTGCGTGTGGCTGGCCGGCATGGCCAGGCCGCGGCGGGCGAGCAGGCGCAGGGCTTCGTCATACAGCGACGGTGCTTCGTAGGCGGCCTGCACTTGCGCCAGCAGGTCGGGCCGGTGCGCATGGGGCTTGAGCATGGCGGCGTTCTTGTTGCCGAGCGCGAATTCGATGCAGCGGTACTGCGCGCTCTGGAAACCGCTGGAATTGGCGAGGTAGGGTCGTATCGCGCTGTACTCSGGCGGCGTCATGGTGGCCAGCACRTCCCAGGCGTGCACCARCTGCTCCATGATSYKGCTCACGCGCGCCAGCATCTTGAAGGCGCCGCCCAGCTCGTCGTTCGCGACGTTGGCGATGGCAGCGCGCAGCTCGTGCAGCATCAGCTTCATCCAGAGTTCGCTGGTCTGGTGCTGGATGATGAACAGCATTTCGTTGTGGTCGGGCGAGAGCGGCTTTTGCGCGCCCAGGATGGCATCGAGCTGCAGGTAGTCGCCGTAGCTCATGGATTTGCTGAAGTCGAGCTGCGCTTTTTCGTCGCGCACGATGTCTTCTGGCGCTTGTGGTTTGTTTTCGTTGTTATTCATCACGTGACCGCGTGCTTCTGGTTGAATTCGGCTTTTTGCCATTCGCCGGTTGCCAGTACCTGCTTCAGATGCTCGACGGCGTTCCAGACGTCTTCAAAGCCGATGTAGAGCGGTGTGAAGCCGAAGCGCAGGATGTCCAGGTGTTTGCCGGCTTCGCCGTCGCCTGCGCGGAAGTCGCCGATCACGCCGCGCGCGATCAGCGCCTGCACGATGGCGTAGGCGCCTTCGGTTTTGGTCAAGCAAACTTGCGAGCCGCGCTGCGCATGTTTGCGCGGCGTCGCCAGGCCCAGGCCGTGGCCCGCGCAGCGCTCTTCAACGAGCTGGATGAACAGGTCGGTCAGCGCCAGCGATTTCTTGTGCAAGGCCTGCATGCCGCCCAGCGGCTCGGCGGCCAGCACGGTGTCCAGGCCGCATTCGAGCGCGGTCATGCTCAGGATGGGCTGGGTGCCGCACAGGTAGCGTGAAATGCCGGAGGCAGGTCGGTAGTCGGGCGTGAACTCAAAAGGCGCGGCGTGGCCCCACCAGCCGGCCAGCGGTTGCCAGAAGCGGTCGGCATGCTTGGGGTTGACCCAGACAAAGGCCGGCGCGCCGGGGCCGCCGTTGAGGTATTTGTAGCCGCAGCCTATGGAGAAGTCGGCCTTCGCAGCGTTGAGGTCCACCGGCACGGCACCCGCGCTGTGCGCGAGGTCCCAGACGGTGAGCACGCCGGCGGCGTGCGCTGCCGCGGTGAGGGCGGCCATGTCGTGCATGGCGCCGGTGCGGTAGTTCACATGGGTCAACATCAGCACGGCGACTTCAGCGGTGAGGGCTGCGCTGATTTCGTCTGGTTCAACGAGCTGCAGGCGAAAACCGCGCTCGCGGCACAGCGCTTCGGCGATGTAGAGGTCGGTCGGGAAGTTGCTGCGCTCGCTGACGATCACTTTACGCTTGGGCGCGTCCTGGGCCGCGATGTGCAGCGCGGCGCTCAGCACCTTGTAGAGGTTGATGGAGGTGCTGTCGGTGGCAACCACCTCACCGGGGGCCGCGCCTATCAGCCGCGCGATCTTGTTGCCCAGGCGCTGCGGCAGCTCGAACCAGCCGGCGCTGTTCCAGGAGCGGATCAGGCCCTGGCCCCATTCGGCCGTCACCGCCTCGGCGACGCGGGCGGCCGCAGTGTTCGGCAGTACGCCCAGCGAATTTCCGTCCAGGTAGATCACGCCTTCGGGCAGTGTGAATTGCTGGCGCAGGTCGCGCAGCGGGTCTTGTGCATCGAGGGCGCGGCAGTCTTGCAGAGTGGTCATCATTTTTTCTTCAGGGAAGTTCACGCAGGATGGCGCGCACGGGGGAGGCATCGGCCTTGGTGAGCTTGAGGGGCAGGGCAATCAGTTCGTAATCGCCTTCGGCGACCTCATCGAGCACCAGGTTTTCCAGCACGCGCAGGCCGTGCGCCAGCAACTGGTGGTGGCTGGGCAGGTCCTGGCTGGTGGCAGGATCCACGCTGGGTGTGTCTATGCCGATCAGGGTGATGTGTTTGCTTGCCAGTAATTCGAGTGTTTCCGGTGCGATCGCGGTGAAGGCCTCCCAGGCCTGGCTGGCGCTGCGTGCGGTGCGTAGCAACACGCGCGCCGGCAGGTCTTGCAGCGCGTGCGCCAAGTGCTCGGGCAAGACCAGCGGGCCGCAGTCCAGGCAGTGGATTACGCGGCAGGGCCCGAGGTAGGGGGCGAGGTCCAGCTCGCCAACGCTGGCCGCGCCATTGGCATAGTGCAACGGCGCATCGGCATGCGCGCCGGTGTGCGGTGACAGCGTGATGCTGTTGACGTTGACCGGGCAGTTCGGCGCCAGGGAAAAATGCAGCTGCTGTGAATAGGCCGTGTCGCCGGGAAACACCGCGGCGTTTTCATCGACCGATGGCGAGATGTCCCAGATCTTGAGCGGAGGTGATGCGCCTGTAGCGCGTGTGCGGGCTGTCATGGGTGCAAAGGTAGCACCGGCAAAAAAGCCGTGGTGTCGGTTATTTCCAACAATTCCAAAAATAGTTGAAACCTAAAGTATTGGGCAGGCGACGGCCTGCGGCGAGGCCCAGGCGCGGCCTGTGCAATTGCGCAGGCTGGGGCACAATCCAGACCTGCGGCGCTCGCTGCTGCATCGATTTACCAACCCCTCCTGCAACCCTTCAAGAGAGACAAAGGCACATCATGAATCCCGACAACAAGTCCAACGGCAAAGTCGCACTCGTCACCGGCGCGGGCACCGGTATCGGCAAGGCCGTGGCCCTGGCCCTGCTGCGTGAAGGCTATAGCGTGGCCCTGGTCGGGCGCCGCGTGGAGCCGCTCAATGAAGTTGCTAAAGAGGGCGGCACCGATCGCGCGCTGGCGCTGCCGACCGATGTGAGCAAGCCCGAGTCGGTGGCGGCGGCGTTTGCCAAAGTCAAAGAGAAGTTCGGCCGCTTGGACCTGCTGTTCAACAACGCCGGCGTGGGCGCGCCGCCCGTGAACCTCGAGGACATCACCTTCGAGCAATGGACCAACGTAGTCAACATCAACCTCACGGGCTCCTTCCTCTGCGCGCAAGCTGCCATCAGGCTGATGAAAGACCAGGCGCCCCAGGGCGGCCGCATCATCAACAACGGCTCGATTTCGGCCCACGCGCCGCGGCCCAATTCAGCGCCTTACACCTCCACCAAGCATGCGATCACGGGGCTGACCAAATCCATCTCGCTGGACGGCCGCAAGTACAACATCGCCTGCGGCCAGATCGACATCGGTAATGCCATGACCGAGCTCGCGGCCCGCATGGCCAAGGGCGTGCCCCAGGCCAATGGCGAGATCGCCATCGAACCCATGATGGATGCGAAGGAAGTGGCAGACGCGGTGGTGCACATGGCGTCGCTGCCACTGTCGACCAATGTGCAGTTCATGACCATCATGGCCACGAAGATGCCGTTTGTGGGCCGTGGCTGATGCTTTTGCGGGTCAGAGCTGCGCATTGAAAAGTTCCACGTTGCTGTCCTGTCGGCCTTTGGGGCATAGCAATGTGGAGTCTTAAAGATCAGCTCAATGCAACCCTTAGACATGCACTCGTCGTCAGTGCGTTCTTCCTGGGACTGGTTGCGCTTGCTGCGTTGGCTGGTTGCGCGGTGTCGCGCGACATATTTCTTCCCGTCGACACTGCACACCGATATGAAGGAAAAACGTGCGGCAGCGTGCCGTATGGTGGCTGGCGGCAGGCTCTCCCAAATGCGAGTTCGATGTCTGTTAATGTTTCCCGCGCCGACGGTATGGTGTGGATTGGTATGACCTTCGGCCTGACGCCGGGGACCTCGGTCAGATTTTTAACCTCCGACATCAGGGTGGATGTTCCGGCAACAGGCCAGCACATAACCTTGCCCTTCTCCACGGACTCTGGGTTGCCGTATCGGTCATTGGACGCTTCAATGGAGTTGAAAGGTTCACAACCCATACGCGAGTTTTGGCTGAACGTGAAGACCGCTGCAGTTGTGTCCGAGTCGTTTCAGGTCACTCCTCCGCGCTTGCTCGTAAATGGCGAAGTAGTTGCCGTTGCGCCAATTGAGTTCATTCTTGTTCGGCGCACAGGCGTGATGACCTGTGTTCAATAGAGTGGGTCGTATTAATGGTCGACGGTCAAATCTTGCCGTTCATGGCCATCATGGCCACGAAGATGCCGTTTGTGAGGCGCGGATAAAGGCTTTGCTTTTGGCGCCGGCGCTGCGCGCCGCCAGCYCGCGTGTTACGCGAGCTGCCCGAGTAGAAGGAACTCCATGAGTGCCTTCTGCGCATGCATGCGATTCTCTGCCTCGTCCCAGACCACCGATTGCGGGCCGTCGATGACCTCGGCCTCGACTTCCTCGCCGCGGTGGGCGGGCAGGCAATGCATGAACAGTGCGTCGGGCTTGGCCGCGCGCATCATGTCGGTGTCCACGCACCAATCGGCAAAGGCCTTTTTGCGCGCTTCGTTCTCGGCCTCATAGCCCATGCTGGTCCAGACGTCGGTGGTGACCAGGTCGGCGCCGGCGCAGGCCTGCATCGGGTCCTTGAAGACCTTGTAGCTGTCAGCCGAGCGTATGCCGGCGATGGACTGGTCCACCTCGTAGCCGCCCGGCGTGCTCAGGTGCACCTTGAAACCCAGGATTTCGCTGGCCTGCAGCCAGGTGTTGGCCATGTTGTTGCCGTCGCCCACCCAGGCGACCGTCTTGCCCTTGATGGAGCCGCGATGCTCGATGTAGGTGAAGATGTCGGCGAGGATCTGGCAGGGATGGAACTCGTTGGTCAGGCCGTTGATGACGGGCACGCGCGAATGCTCGGCGAAGCGGTCTATCTTGGTCTGCTCGAAGGTGCGGATCATCACCAGGTCGACCATGCGGCTGATGACCTTGGCGCTGTCCTCGATGGGYTCGGCGCGGCCCAGYTGGCTGTCGCCGGTGGTCAGGTGCACCACGCTGCCGCCCAACTGGTACATGCCGGCCTCGAAGCTCACGCGGGTTCGGGTCGAGGCTTTTTCGAAAATCATGGCCAGCGTGCGGTCGACCAGCGGCTGGTGTTTTTCGTAGGTCTTGAATTTCTTCTTGATGATGGCGGCGCGTTCGAACAGGTAGGCGTATTCCGCCGCATTCAGGTCGCTGAACTGCAGGTAGTGCCGCACCGGCGCGGGGGTAGAGGGGATCGCAGTGCTCACGCGTTTTTCTCTTTCAGCAATTGCTTGATCAGCGGCACCAGGATGGCCACCGCCTCGTCGGCCTCGGCCGTGGTCATGGTGAGCGACGGCACCAGGCGGATCACGGTGTCGGCAGTCACGCTCAGCAGCAGGCCGTTCTCGGCGGCGCGGCCCAGCAGCTCGCCGCAGGGCACCGTCAGTTCAATGCCCAGCATCAGGCCGCGGCCGCGGATTTCTTTCAGGCCTTTCTCGCCGGCCAGGCCGCTCGCCAGCGCCGCGCGCAGGTGGTCGCCCACCTTCACGGCATTGGCCAGCAGGCCTTCTTCTTCCATGATGCGCAGGGTTTCCACGCCGGCCCGCATGGCCAGCGGATTGCCGCCGAAGGTGCTGCCATGGTTGCCGGGGCTGAAGATGCGGGCGGCCTTGGGGCCGGCCACGACGGCGCCGACCGGCACGCCCGAGCCCAGGCCCTTGGCCAGCGGCATCACGTCGGGCTTGATACCGGCCCACTGGTGGGCAAACCATTTGCCGGTGCGACCCATACCGCACTGCACCTCGTCGATCATCAGCAGCCAGTCGCGTTCGTCGCAGAGGGCGCGCACTTCGCGCAGGTACTCGTCCTTCATGCTGTTGATGCCGCCTTCGCCCTGGATGGCTTCAAAGAACACGGCAACCACATTGGGGTTGTTGGCGGTGGCGGCTTTGAGCGCGTCAATATTGTTGAGCGGCACGCGGATAAAACCCTCGACCAGCGGGCCGAAGCCGGCTTGCACCTTGGGGTTGCCGGTGGCGCTCAGCGTGGCGATGCTGCGGCCGTGGAAGGCTTTTTCATAGACCACGATTTCCGGGCGCTCAATGCCCTTGTCGTGGCCGAACTTGCGCGCCAGCTTGAGCGCGGCTTCGTTGGCTTCCAGGCCGGTGGAGCAGAAAAACACGTTTTCCAGGCCCGACAGCTCCACCAGTTTGGCGGCCAGGGCTTCCTGCAGGGGCACATGGTAGTAGTTGGAGGTGTGGATGAGTTTGGTGATCTGCTCCTGCAGGGCTGGCACCAGTTTGGGGTGGTTGTGGCCCAGGGTGTTGACGGCGATGCCGCCCAGCGCGTCGAGGTAAGCCTTGCCGTTGACGTCCCAGACGCGGCAGCCCTGGCCGTGGTCCAGCGCAATGGGCAGGCGGCCGTAGGTGTTCATCACGTGGGGAGAGGCGGCTTCGATGTGCTTGGGCAGGGCTGCGGTCATGGAAAACTCCGGAACAAGGGCTGTAACAGTGCGGAAAATCCGAGGCCCGCAGTGCTTGATGCGGGCCTGGACTGATTTTAGGCGCAGACTTTGCGGGCTTTTGTGACGTTTCCGCATTGCTGCAATGCAGGCGCCCGGCAGTTCCCGCTATGGTCCCCATTGAAAATTTGTCTGCCAAGTCTTATATAAGAGTCCGAGTTAAGCTAGAATTGTTGTGCGCTGCAGCATGGGGTGAATCCCATCCTTTTCCCATGCCGGGCGGCGCAAAAAACCCTCCACCCGATGGTCTCCAATACCGCCAAAGAAGTCTTCATCCAGGGTATTACCCGCGACGGCAAAACCTTCCGGCCCAGCGACTGGGCCGACAGGCTGTGCGGTGTGATGAGTCATTTCCGCCCGGGCGGCCCACAGCCCGGCAGCCACCTGACCTATTCCCCCTGGTGCGTGCCTACCGTCATCAACGGCGTGAAATGTGTGGTCGTCAACTCTGAGCTGCGCGAGGCCGAACCCATGGCCTGGGATTTCGCCATCAACTTCGCCAAAGACAACGATTTACAGGTGGCTGAAGCCTGCCTGATTCCCGAGCCGCCCGTTCGTTGAGGGCGGGCCGGCTTCAGCGGCCTATTTCTTTTTTCCTTCGGCCAGCCAGGCCTGTATCTGGGCATCCGCCACGCCGGATTTGCACCAGGCCGCCACCAGCAGCGCTTCAGACCCCAGTTGGTGGTGCTTGGCATCGGCGGCCGGAGCGGTCAGCAAGGTGACGGGCGTTCCGGCCGCAACCAGCTTTTGCTGGAACTCCTGCTGTGACTCAAAGGCCACGGCCGAGTCCTGCGGGTCGCCTAATACAAACACGCGGCGCCGGCCGTCCGGCTTGACGCCGCCGATGTGGTCTATCGGGTCGTACACGGCCGACAGCGGCTGTCCAGTCTGGTCCAGCCCGCGCTGGGCTTCCTTGCTGCCAAGCAGGCGGGCCCGCGTCTTCATGCTCACCGCGCCGCTGGCGACCACTGCGCAATCGATGTCCGTGCGGCCCAGCGTCAGTGCCGCGCCTACCAGCCCGCCACCGCCGCTCAGGCCCGTCACCTGGATGCGCTGGTAACCGTATTTTTTCTTGATGGCGTCGATCGCCGCGTTTGTCAGATGGGCTTCCACCGGCATGCGGCGCTCGCGCAAATGGCTCGCGCCAGTGCTGCCGTAAGCACCCGGACGGCCTATGCGGATCACCGGCAGGCCGATTTCTTTGGCCGAGCGTTCGGACCGCGCGATCTGCAGGCTCCGGCTGGCGGACTTGACATAGGCCTCCCTGGCCTGCGCCATGCCGCCGCTCAGGACGTCGCCATGCATGAAGAGCACGGCGGTTTCCGCGCCGAGCGCATTGGCGCTGGGAAAGTAGCGAATGCAGCCTTTGGCTGTGCGTTCGGCGGCACCTTGTTCGCGCCACTGCGTTTCCACCCAGACGGCATCCTGCTTGGCGTTGCACTCCGCCTGGCTGATGGTGCCGGGATTGAGCAACTCGTTGAAGTCGAAGATTTCGTCGTCGGCGGCATGGGCAGTGCCCAGACTGGCCGCGATAAGGGCCGGCAGAACGAGTGAGCGCATGGGCCGCCTTTTCTTGTTGAGTAACAACAGTGGAAGAGGGCGGTTTGTCCCTTTGCGCCCCATCTGCGCCCGAGTCTAAGTTAAGCGCCCAACAAAAAAGCCGTCTTTCGACGGCTTTTTTGCTTTGCTGCAGCGCACCCTACAAAACGGCGGACGGTATTTTCGTGAAGAAGATGCCGTCCGGGCGATTTGCCTAATTACTTAGGCGGCCTTTGCGGGGGCCAGTGCCAGGGCTTTCACCTTGGCGGACAGGCGGCTCTTGTCGCGCGCTGCCTTGTTCTTGTGGAAGATGCCCTTGTCGGCAACCGTGTCCACAATGCTCTGGGCCTTGGCGAACAGGTCCTTGGCTTTGTCTTTGTCACCGGCTGCAACGGCTTTTTCGACGTTTTTCACAGCGGTGCGGTATTTGGAGCGCAGCGAGGTGTTCGCAGCGTTGAGTTTGACGTCCTGGCGGACGCGTTTGCGGCCCGACGCAAGGCGGGGGTTCTTTTTCTTGGGTTTGGCGGTGGCCATATATAAATTCCTTTAATCCTGGGGAGGAGTCTGTGGATGTTGCAGCAAAGCCCACGATTATATACCCCCACGGTCGCTCACTGCGTGTAGCTCCCGAGGCCTTGCAGGCCGCGGCTCGCGAGACGCTTCGCCTCTGTCGCCCGTCCAAGCCTGCGCAGGCAGGCTTGGAGCCGCGGGCTCCAGCCCCTCGGGGCCGCTGCGCCTGCGGCCCGGCAAAGCCGGTTCCGCGTCTCTAACTTGGTTTTACGCGGCTCGCTTCGCATCGCGTCTGGTTTAGGCCGGCTTGGCGGCAAAACTTTATCGGATTCCTGGCTTTTGGCCGCATAAACTCCCGGAGTGTCATTATTCAAAGCCGCCTCTACCGTTTCCCTGCTGACCCTGGCCTCTCGCGTTACGGGCCTTGTCCGGGACCTGCTGATGGCCTCGGTGTTTGGCGTCAGCGCCATGACCGACGCCTTCAACGTCGCCTTCCGGATACCCAACCTGTTTCGCCGGGTACTCGGCGAGGGTGCTTTCAGCCAGGCTTTTGTGCCGGTGCTGGCGGCCTGCAAGGCTGAAAAGGGTGAAGAAGGCGCCAAACAGCTGATTGACCACGTCGCGACCCTGCTGACCTGGACGCTGGTGCTGCTGTGCGTGGCCGGGGTGCTGGCCGCGCCGCTGATGGTGTGGGCCATGGCG
Organism: Polaromonas sp. P1_G1; assembly: GCF_056405595.1. Lineage (NCBI taxonomy): Bacteria > Pseudomonadati > Pseudomonadota > Betaproteobacteria > Burkholderiales > Comamonadaceae > Polaromonas > Polaromonas sp. P1_G1. The sequence goes on along the minus strand of NZ_JBFUBU010000028.1, from coordinate 4,520 downwards.
AGCGGCTTGAAGCCGCAGGGCTACAACGCTGCCGTGGTGATGACGCGCTGGATGTTTCCTTACATCGGTTTCATGTCGCTGGTCGCGCTGGCCGGCGGCATCCTCAACACCTGGCGCCGGTTTGCTGTGCCCGCCGCCTCGCCCGTATTGCTGAATGTGGCGCTGATCGGCTCCATTACCCTGGGCGCTCCCTGGTTTGCCAGGCATGGCATCGAACCTATCTACGCCCAATGTGTGGGGGTGATGGTCGGCGGCCTGCTGCAACTGGGCTTGCAACTGCCCGCGCTGCGGAGTTTGGGCTTGCTGCCGCGGATAGGCGCCAGTTTCACGGCCTTACGCCAGTCCTGGAATAACCCGGGCACACGCAAGGTGCTGAGCCTGATGCTGCCGGCCTTGCTGGGCGTGAGCGTCGCGCAGATATCCCTGCTCATCAACACCCAGATTGCCTCGCACCTGGCCACCGGCAGCGTGAGCTGGATCACCTATGCGGATCGCCTGATGGAATTTCCCACCGCCATGCTGGGTGTCGCCCTGGGCGTTGTGCTGATGCCGCAACTGGCCGCGGCGCGCGGCAGCCAGGATGAGGAACGCTACTCGGCCATGCTCGACTGGGGCCTGCGCCTCGTGGTCCTGCTGTCGGTGCCCTGTGCGGTGGCCCTGCTGGTGTTCTCGCAGCCGCTGGTCGCCGTGCTGTACCACTACGGCGCCTTCAGCGACCTCGATGTGCAGCGCACGACGGCGGCGTTGAGCAACTACGGCGTGGGGCTCATAGGCATCGTGGCCGTCAAGGTGCTGGCCCCGGGCTTTTACGCCCGGCACGACATGCGCACGCCGATGCGCATCGCCGTCTGCGTGCTGGTGTTCACGCAGGTGCTGAATTATTTTCTGGTGCCGGTGCTGCAGCATGCGGCCCTGACGCTGTCGATCGCCATCGGCGCCCTGGTCAACGCCTTGTGGCTTTTGCTGGGGCTTTTGAAACGCGGAAGTTACAAACCGGTGCCCGGCTGGGGCAAGTTTGCACTGCAGGTGGGCGGCGCCAGCGCCTTGCTGGCGGCCTTTTTGCTGTGGGCCGCCGGAGCGGTGAGATGGGTCGCCCTGAAAGGCCATTCCATAGAGCGTATCGGCTGGCTGGCGCTGGTATTGCTGGCGTCGGCGCTGCTGTATTTCGCGGCGCTGTGGCTGTCCGGCCTCAAGGTAACAAAGCTGCTGAGACATTGACGGGCGGCGCGCTCCAGGTACCGAGCGGCATTTTCCGGATGCCTTTTTGCGCCGGATTATGAGAAAGTAGGGGTCATGCAATTAAATCTGGCTGTACCGTCACCATTGCAATATTTCTCCAGCCTGGTGGAAAGCGACGAGCATTTCCCCCTCCTGGAAGCCGCCATCAGCCTGGCGCAGGACGAATATCCCGACCTGGACGTGCAGCAGGTGCTGGGCGACGTCGACCAGCTGCTGGCCCGCCTCAAGCGCCGCCTGCCGGCCGACGCACCGGCGCTGCAGCGGCTGCGTGCGCTGAACCAGTTCTTTTTCCACGACCTGAACTTCGGCGGCAATGTCAACGACTACTACGATCCCGACAACAGCTACCTGAACGCCGTGCTGCGCACGCGCCGCGGCATTCCGATCACGCTGGCGGTGCTGTGGCTGGAGCTGGCCCTGGGCCTGGGCCTTAACGCGCGCGGCGTGGCCTTTCCGGGGCATTTCATGGTCAAGGTCAACCTGCCCAAAGGCCAGGTGGTGATAGACCCTTTCAGCGGCCAGTCGCTGAGCCGCGAGGAGCTGTCCGAGCGGCTCGAGCCCTTCCGGCAGCACGGCGGCAGCCCGGGCGACGAATTCGAAGTGCCCATGGGCCTGTACCTGCAGTCGGCGCCGCCGCGCGAGATCATCAGCCGCATGCTGCGCAACCTCAAGGAAATCCACAAGACCCAGGAAGACTGGCAGCGCCTGATTCCGGTACAAGACCGCCTCATCGTGCTGCAGCCCGAAGCCTGGACGGAATACCGCGACCGCGGCCTGGCCTGGGCCGCCCATGGCGAGCCCGAACGCGCGGTGGCCGATCTGGAAACCTACCTGGCCAATGCCGAGGATGCGCTCGACATCGACGCGATGTCCGAGCGCCTGGCGCAGCTGCGCCAGGGCCGGCACTGAGCGCCGCGGCTCTTACAGCAGCTCGATCTCACTGAGTGTGAGGAAGCAGCTCTCGCGCGTGATCGCCACAAAGTCGGCCAGCCAGGGCCGGCCTGAGGTAGTTTCGGTGCAAGCTACATAGAGACGACCGGTCAGCCCTTTTTTGCCTATGGGCCTGGCGCTCACATAACCGCGGTCCAGGTAGCTTTGCACCGCCCACTTGGGCAGCGCGGCGACGCCGCGGCCGCTGGCCACCAGCTGCAGCATCGCAATCGTCAGTTCGGTGGTGCGGCGCGCCGGTTTGATGCCCGCCGGCTCCAGCACCTGGCGCACCACGTCCAGCATTTCATCCGGAACCGGGTAGGTGATCAGGGTTTCATCGGCGAAGTCCTTGGCCGTTAGGTGTGTCTTGGCGACCAGCGCGTGGTGGTTGGCCAGCAGCGCCATGATTTCAAAACGGAACAGCGGGTGGAAGTCCACCGTTTCATCGGCGTCGGCCTCCGACACGATGGCGATGTCGGCGCGGTCCTGCAGCACCAGCGCGATCGGGTCGGGGTGAAAGCCCGAGACGATGTCCAGTTCCACCTCGGGCCAGCGCGTGCGGAAGGCGTCCATGGCCGGCATCAGCCAGTCAAAACAGGTGTGGCACTCGACCGCGATGCGCAACTGGCCGGAGCGCCCGGTGGCCAGGCGCGCCACGTCTCGCTCGGCCTCCTCGACCTGCGGCAGCACTGCATCGGCCAGCGCCAGCAAGCGCAGGCCCGTGGTGCTGAACTGCGGCGGCACGGATTTGCGTTCGAACAGCGGCGCCGCGTAGCGCTCCTCCAGCAGCTTGACCTGATGCGACAGCGCCGACTGCGTGAGGTTGAGCAACTGCGCTGCGCGCACCAGGCTGCCGCTGTCGCGCAGGGCGGTCAGGGTGCGCAGGTGGCGCAGTTCAAGGATCGAAAGCGTCATGACGGGTATGTGGGTGAATCAATAATTTTCATGTTGAAAGGCAATATCTTTCGTTTGAATAATAGTTGAATCTGCACGACCATGCGTTCTTTGTTTGATTTGCAATCGGGAGATAAGCGGCATGGTCCATACACACACCCTGGGTTTTCCGCGCATGGGCGCGCACCGGGAACTGAAATTCGCGCTTGAAAAACACTGGCGCGGCGAGATCGGCCTGGCCGCCTTGGAAGCCGCCGGCGCGGAACTGCGTGAGCGCCATTGGGCCGTGCAGAAAGAAGCCGGACTGGACTTCGTGACAGTGGGCGACTTCGCTTTTTACGACCACGTGGTCAACCACATCCAGATGCTGGGCTGCGAGCCGTCGCGCTTTGGTTTTACCGGGCAGGCGCCGGAACTCAGCCGCTACTTCGCGATGGCGCGCGGCGTGATTGCCGAGGGCGGCCAGACCCACTGCCTGGACTGCGGTTGCGGCTGCGGCAATAGCAAAGAAAAAGATCAGGCTGAGAGCGGAACATTCGCGCTCGAGATGACCAAATGGTTCGACACCAATTACCACTACCTGGTGCCGGAGTTCGGCCCGGGCACCGAATTCAGCCTGGCCTCCGAACGCCTGTTTGACGAAGTCGCGCAGGCCCAACTGGCCGGCCATGCCGTCAAGGCCGTGCTGCTGGGGCCGTTGAGTTTCCTCTGGCTGGGCAAGGAAAAAACGCCGGGCTTTGACCGCTTCAGCCTGCTGAGCAAGCTGCTGCCGGTGTACGAAAAAATCCTGGCCCGCCTCAAGGCCCAGGGTGTGGAATGGGTGCAGATGGACGAACCCATCCTGGGCCTGGACCTGCCGGTGGCCTGGAGCCAGGCTTTTGAGGCCAGCTACTGGCAGCTCTCGCGCAGCGGCGTCAAGCTGCTGCTGGCGACTTACTTTTCGCCCCTGCAGGAGAACCTGCGCATGGCCTGCCAACTCCCGGTGGCGGGCCTGCATGTGGATGCGGTGCGCGCGCCGGAGGAGCTCATCGGCGTGGCCGACTGGCTGCCCAGCCACAAGGTGCTGTCGGTCGGCATTGTCGATGGCCGCAACATCTGGCGCACCGACCCCGATGCCGCCCTGGCCAGACTGAGGCCCGTGGCCGAGAAGCACCAGGGCGAGCTCTGGCTGGCGCCGTCCTGCTCGTTGCTGCACGTGCCCTACAGTCTGCAGGCCGAGGACAGGCTGGACACCGAACTCAAGTCCTGGCTGGCTTTTGCGGTCGAGAAACTGTTTGAACTGCGCATGCTGAAGGCCGTGCTCGAGGGCCGCGAAAACGCCGTGCAACCCGAACTGACCGCCGCCCGCCTGGCGGCCCAGGCGCGCCGCAACAGCCCGCGTGTACACCGCGCCACCGTGGCGGCGCGGCTGGCCCAGGCCGCCGCGGGCGCCGATCAGCGGCCGTCGGCATTCCGCC